>JAFQOJ010000037.1 GCA_017403265.1 Clostridia bacterium | reverse complement strand
GAAAAATAAAGTATTTTTGATAAAGTTACGAAATTTGTTGATTATAAAGAAAAAAATACAGCATAGCCATCTTGACTATGCTGTATTTTCTGTTATCCCACTCGGTTTGCGTAAAACTTCGCTAACGACATTACGCTTTTCGTGAACGGGATTTTTGTCTTTCGTGTCCGAAAAAGAATTGGTGAGAACCGAGGATTTTTCTTATCTTATTACTTCTGCCCTATCAAATTTTATCTTAAATGTAAAATCTTCAGGGAAAGAATCAAAATCTTGCAAATCTATTTCCAAATAATAGTGTCCGTCTTTTTCAGTTAATCTATCTGCAAGCCACCAAACCTTTTTTCTTCCTTGGAGTTCAATATTATTAGTAATTATGTTGAAATTAAATAATTTAATCTCCTTTATATCTTGTTCATATAGGGCACCCGAAGCATTGATTTTTAATAACATAAGATTTCTATCATAGGAGTTTTTATTTCCAACAAATTTATTATAGTCAAAAGGAAATTCAAAATACTCAACATCAACAATGCAAGCATCGTGCAAACCATTGACCCAATACCAATCCGGTGGATTATCGGGGTAAGATGACGTATAAACCTTACCTTTTGCCATTAAAATCACCTCTTATCGTGTATTATAGCATAAAAACAGCGGAGTTGCAATAATTATTCATTATTCATCAGCGTAAGCGACTTCAATATTCATTATTCATTCGAAAATCCGTTCTCTTTTAATGAATAATGAATGATGAATATTGAAAAATGAATAATACAAACAAAAATCCGTCCTCTTGCGAGAACGGATTTTAGTTTGGAGCTGCTAACCAGAGTCGAACTGGTGACCTCATCCTTACCAAGGATGCGCTCTACCTCCTGAGCCATAGCAGCATTGCTTTAAGCGACTTTGTTATTATACTAAATAACTGAAATAAAGTCAAGCATTATTTTTAAAAATATAACAAAACTTATCAAAAGCACTTATATAAATAATAGTTCCCTAATAAAGAGAACTATTATCTATATCAGCAATCAAAAATTTCAATTTTTTTACCTTCACACTATCCAATTTTCAGTTTTAATCTCAGCTTGTCACTAATCATTGCGATAAACTCGCTATTTGTTGGCTTGCCGCGCTCGTTTTGAATTGTATAACCAAAGTATCCGTTCAAAACATCAATATCTCCCCTATCCCACGCAACTTCAATAGCGTGACGGATTGCTCTTTCTACGCGTGAAGATGTGGTTGAATATTTCTTTGCTACTGTTGGATATAATAATTTTGTTACCGAGTTTATAATTTCGCTGTTTTTAATTGAAAGCATTATTGCCTCGCGCAAATAATGATAACCCTTTATATGTGCCGGCACGCCTATTTGATGTATAATATCAGTAATCATAACCTCAAGGTCTCTGTCACTCAAAGTATTGTTTTCAATTTTTATGGGCGTTTCCTCGTTACGCCAACCCGAAAGCTTTATTATTCTTTCTGCCATCATATTTATATCTATTGGTTTTATAAAGTAGTATATAGCGCCTGCTTCAAGTATTTCTTTCTCAAGGCGCGGGTTTGCATAGCTCGATATTGCCATCACCAACGGACGCGACTTTTTGTCAATTTTTGACATTTCGTTAAGTATGCCTAAAATATCAATATTAGGCATAAAAACATCAGCAATTAAAACATCAGGTTTTTCCTTACGAACTGTTGAGACAACTTTTAAACCGTCTTTTTCGGTTAAAACGACATTCATACCGTAACTTTTCAGTATTTTTGCACAGTTCTTTGAAAATTCGGTTGAGTCGTCAGCAATTACAATTTTTAGATTCTTTTCCATAAAATGTCACCTTCGTTTATTTTGTTTTACATATCATAACATAAAAACTGTATTATTGCAAGAGGTTTTACAAAAAAAATGAATTTATCTTCTAAATTTTAACAATTATCGCTTTTTCGACTTATATCGTCAAATCCACTTGACAAAATACGACAGCTAAATTAAAATTATTTTAAAAAGTAACTTTACAGGAGACAGGCTATCTTATGGAAAATCAATTTTCCCGAACAGAAAATTTAATAGGTGCCGCAGCTTTAAAAAAATTACAAAATGCACGTGTTGCAGTTTTTGGCATCGGCGGTGTGGGCGGATATGTAGTCGAAGCTCTTGCTCGCGCAGGAATAGGTAATATTGATATTGTCGATAATGATATTGTATCAATAACCAATATCAACAGGCAAATTATTGCCACGCACTCAGGTCTTGGCAAACCTAAAACCGAGGTTATGAAAGCGCGTATACTTGATATAAACCCCGATGCTAACATAAAAATATTTAATACCTTTTTTATGCCCGAAAATTCGGCAGAGTTTGATTTTGAAATTTACGATTATATTGTAGATGCTGTGGACACCGTAACCGCAAAAATTGAGCTTGTGCTAAAAGCACAAGGCACAAATACACCGATAATATCCTGTATGGGTACAGGTAACAAGCTTGACCCTACAGCATTTCAGGTTTCTGATATTTATAAAACTTCAGTATGTCCCTTAGCAAAGGTTATGCGTTATGAGCTTAAAAAGCGGGGCGTTAAAAAATTAAAGGTTGTATATTCAAAAGAGCAGCCTATTAAAAACAATTCCAACCGCACACCTGCAAGCATCTCATTTGTACCCTCTAGTGCGGGACTTATAATAGCAAGCGAAGTAATTAAAGATATTTTAAATTTCTAATAAGCATAAAAACAGAGCATATTCAATAATCGAATATGCTCTAAATTTTTAATTCTTAGGTATTTGATATGTAGGAACTATGCGTTTTACAAGACCGCGTATATCAGCGTTTTCATCATACATAACTGTACGCATTTCTTCTAAGGTTTGCATTAAAACTTCTGTGTCAATATCGATTGGTCTTCCGATATGAATAAGCTCGTTTTCGGTAGTCTTTAAGCCTTCCTCAGACATCAATAGCTCTTCATAAAGCTTTTCGCCAGGACGCAAACCTGTAAATTCTATTCCAATATCCTTATATGGCACATAGCCTGAAAGTCTTATTAAATTTTCTGCCAAGGTTAAAATCTTTACAGGCTCGCCCATATCTAAAACAAATATTTCGCCGCCGTTCGCATTTGCACCTGCCTGCAGTACTAATAATATCGCTTCGGGTATGGTCATAAAATATCTAATAATATTAGGGTCTGTAACTGTTAAAGGTCCGCCCTGTTCAAGCTGCTTTTTGAAAAGCGGAATAACACTACCGTTAGAGCCTAAAACATTACCGAAACGAACTGCCACAAACTCGGTTTTGGATTTTTCGTTAAAGGTTTGTATAATCATTTCGCAAATACGCTTACTAGCGCCCATTATATTTGTGGGGTTAACTGCTTTATCCGTAGAAATAAGCACAAAACGCTTTACACCATAACGGTCAGCACATTCGGCGGTTTTGAAAGTACCGAAAACATTATTCTTTATTGACTCGTTAGGACTGTCCTCCATCAAAGGCACATGTTTATGTGCTGCGGCATGATAAACAATATCGGGTCTATAGGTACGGAATACATAATCTATACGCTTACTGTCACGCACAGAACCCACCAAGGTTACTAAATTCAATTCGGGGTGACTGTGTTTAAGCTCATTTTGTATTTCGTAAGCATTATTTTCATAAATATCAAAAATTATTAACTGTTTTGGATTACAGGATGCAAGCTGACGGCACAATTCACTTCCTATACTTCCACCGCCGCCTGTAACGAGTACAACCTTATCCCTAACATAGTTTATTACCGAATCAACATTAACCTTTATTGGTTCTCTGCCTAAAAGGTCTTCAATTTCTACCTTACGGATGGTAGGTACATACTCGTTAACATTTTCGAGCTTGTAAAGTGACGGCAATATTTTTAGCTCACACTTTGTAAGACCGCAAATATTAAGAATTTCGGTGCGCCTTTTTATAGGACAACTGGGTATTGCAAAAATAATAGTATCTATATTATATTTTTCAACATTATTTACAATAGTACCAGTATTACCTACAATATGTATACCAGATAAATATTGGTCTTTTTTAGTTGGATTGTCATCTATAATACACTTTATTTTAACATCATTTTTGGAATGAAGTTCTTTAATAATTGCTTCACCCGCACCGCCTGCGCCAATAATCATAACATTACCGCTAATATCACTTTTTGGAGTATTAGAAGTTTTTTCGGCATCCCTTATTTCAAGGTATCTTATAAAAAAACGATACGCCACTATAAAAAAGGCTGTTAAAAAGTAAAGCAAAATGTATAACGAAAAATCAACATCATTCCATATTGCCTTTTGGGTAATGCAGGTTGCAAACATAGGTACAAGGCAACCTAAAAATATACGTAAAATTTCGTTTATTCCAGAAAAGCGCCAAAGAGTATTATATATCTTTAAAATATACATACCGAAAAATGTGGCAAAAGACCACACAACCGATGCTGAAACAAATTCATCGGGCCAAAAAATATTGATTCTTTTACTACTGAGTAAAAAAGCGATAACCGTTGATAAATAAGACGCAAAAACGTCGTAAAAAACGCAAGAAAAACGCTGCAAAAATTTAGATTTCATTGTTTACTTCCTTTACATTTAATTTATTTAGTTATCGAACACCTAAAGGTTAACTTCCTCAATAATACATCGCAGTTCTTCCGCACCTTTATTGTCCTGTATTGAAAAAGGAATAATCCTTGTGTTTTCGGCAAACTCACCTAATTCGTCGCGTATAAGCCTTAAGCGGTTTTCGGTTTCGGTTTTGTTAAGCTTATCTGCCTTAGTCAAAACCACTACATAAGGTATTTCCATTTGAGAAAGAAAATCAAGCATAGAAATATCAAAGTCGGTTGCAGGGTGTCGCATATCAATAAGCTGAAAAACCACCTTAATATTACGTCCCGAATTAAAATAACCTTCCATAAGCTCACTCCAACGTTCTCTCTCGCTAAAATTAACCTTGGCGTAGCCGTAACCCGGTAGGTCTACAAGGCGTATATTATCAACCTTATAGAAATTTATAGTAACTGTTTTACCGGGTTTTGAACTAACTCTGGCTATTGATTTTCGGTTTAAAATTTTATTGATAAGTGAAGATTTACCAACATTTGAACGCCCCGCAAAGCATACTTCGGGTAAATCAGATATCTCTAACTGAGAAAAGGTGCCAAAAGCTTTTTCAAACTGAGCATTATTGAAATTCATGCCCTTCCCCCTTTTATTGTGTTACTGTATCTCTAAGTAAAGCAGTATAATCACCAAAATACTGATTACTGGGTTTTTCAGTTTCTTCTATAAAAGCATTTTGTAAAATTTCATCCACAAAAGCTACGGGAACAAATCTTACATTTTCCTTAACAACGGCATCAACATCCTCTAAATCAGCAAGATTTTCTTTTGGTATAAATACCGTTTTAACTCCACCGCGGTAAGCCGCCATAGACTTTTCCTTAAGTCCGCCTATTTTAAGCACTCTGCCGCGAAGTGTAACTTCACCCGTCATAGCAATATCGCGCTTAATTTTCTTATCTAATAAGGCAGAAACTATTGCCGTAACCATGGTAACACCTGCTGAAGGGCCGTCCTTGGGTACTGCTGCCTCAGTAGCGTGAATATGTATATCCTTATTCTTATAAAACATACTGTCTATGCCAAGCTTTAAAGCGTTTGCGCGAACATAGCTTACAGCCGTCATAGCCGATTCTTTCATAACATCGCCCAAAGAACCCGTAAGCTCTACCTTGCCTGTTCCGTCCATAACCGATACTTCAAGCTGCATTATTTCACCGCCGACGCTTGTCCACGCAAGACCGTTAATAATGCCTATGGTATCATCGCTCAAAATTGCCTCGGGTGAATACTTATGTCTGCCAAGCATTGAAACCACTTGTTCTTCACTTAATGTGACACGTTTTTTCTGTCCCTGTGCTATAAGTCTTGCACTCTTTCTGCAAAGTGAAGCTATAGCGCGTTCAAGCCGTCTCACCCCCGATTCTCGAGTATAGAAATCAATTAGTGAGTAAATAGCATCGTCATTGAATTTAATTTGTGTTCTTTTAAGTCCGTGACGGGCAATTTGCTTAGCCACCAAGTGTCTTTTAGCAATTTCCGCCTTTTCTTGCCTTGTATAGCTTGAAACTTCTATTACTTCCATACGGTCCAAAAGCGGTGCAGGAATAGTATCAAGGGTATTCGCGGTAGCAATAAATACCACCTTGCTTAAATCATAGGGTATTTCGATATAATGGTCAACAAAGGTGTTATTCTGCTCTGGGTCTAAAACCTCTAATAAAGCAGAAGCAGGGTCACCCTTGTAATCTTTACCCAATTTATCAACTTCGTCGAGTAACAGGACAGGATTACCGCTACCCGACTGTTTTATAGCCTTTATAATTTTACCCGGCATAGCGCCTATGTAGGTTTTACGGTGACCGCGGATTTCAGATTCATCGTGAACACCGCCCAACGCTACACGGGCAAAGCGTCTGCCCATACATTCAGCAATGGTTTTACCAATCGAGGTCTTACCAACACCTGGGGGCCCCACCAGGCAAATGATTTGACCATTTATATCAGGAGATAACGCATAAACCGACAAAAGCTCTAATATTCGTTCTTTAACCGTTGTGAGTCCGTAAATATCACGGTCTAAAATCTTTTTAGCCTTTAAAATATCGGTAGATGTTTTGGTATAAGCATTCCACGGAAGCTCAATACAGGTATCAAGATAACCGCGCTCAACTGTACCCTCGTTGGAGCCTTGCGGCATTTTTGAAAGCTTATTAACATGTAAGTGAAGCTTTTCTTTAACACTGTTATCTGCAGAAAGCGATTCAATCTTAGTATGATAAGAATCAATTTCATCGGCGCTTTCATCACCGTAAAGCTCACCAGATATAATTTTAAGCTGTTCTCTTAAATAATACTCTTTTTGATTTTCGTCAATAGCAAAGCGTGTTTTTTCCGCAATGCGTCTGTCAATTAGATTAATTTCATGCTCTTTTTCAAGTAGCTCTATTAAAATTTTTGCACGTTTTACTGGGGACAACTGTTCTAAAACATACTGTTTATCATCATAAGGCGCATTGATGCTAAAAGCAATGAAATCGCACAAAAAGCTTAAATCGTCAGCGCTTGCAACCGTCATGGCAATATCGGGTGAAATATTAGGCAACACCGAAATGTATTTATCAAACTGCGATTTAACCCTGCGCATTAAGGTTTCCTTGTAAATTTCGCGATTAGTTACAGGTTTTTCTTCGCATCTTGTAATCTTTGCGGTATAAAAATCAGGAAGCGCATAAAAGTCTTCATGGGTTGCTCTATAAAGACCTTGCACTAATACCTTTGTGAGATTTTCACTAACCTTTAAAACCTGCTTAACCTTTGCAACGCAACCGATTTTATAAAGGTCGCTGTTTTCAGGCTCATCAGCATAAGCATCCTTTTGTGTAACAAGGTATATCAGCTGATTTTTCTCCATCGCATACTTTAAAGCGGCAATTGATTTCTTTCTGCCAACATCAAAGGATGCTACTGTATTTGGGAAAACAACAAGTCCGCGAAGAGCCAACAAAGGCATCTGGACTGCGTTTACTTCTATTATTGTGGACATAAAATCTCCTTATTTGGACCAATTATCATTGAAAATTGCGGTAGCAAAAAGCTCGTTATTTTGGAATACAAATGAAATTACATTACCGTCAAACGGGGTTGATAAAACGGTGCCATCCATAATATAGTCAGCAAAAAAGGCATTATTAGCGTCTAAAGGCTGTTCTATAAATTCAAAATCAGGGTAAGCTGCCTTTATTTCTGAAATAACAGTACCAAGTGGGAAGCCGTAAGCAGTATCGTAATTTACAATATACGAAACACCCTTATCCTTATTGGCTTTAGTATAGTAATAGCTTATATAACCGTTATCTAACAATACATTCTTCTCGCCCTCAAAAACCTCAAAGAAAAACTCGTCTTCATCGTGATCGTGGGTATGGTTAGGATCTTCTTGGTGCTTTTTGTTTTCCTCTTCCAAGCGTTTATTTAATTCTGCGGTTATTTTATCAACATCCGTACCTAAAACATAATCTACTTCAGGTATTCTACCTATGCGCGCATAATACTCTAAATCAGCCGCATTCGAGCTTTTATCCTTATCCTTTTCACCGCAAGCGGAAAGAGAAAAGCATAAAACTAAGCACAAAATTATACAAAAAAGCTTTTTCATAATACTTTTTCCTTTATTATTTAATATTAAGTTGGGTCAACATATTGTGGCGTAAATCCCATAATTTTTGCGATAAATCTACATAATAGGTATGCGGATTTTCAAAACGCTTAACCTCATCCCACAACACATCAACCTGCTCAGCACAAAAATCTGCAATTTCTTTAACAGACGGATTTTCATAAACAAGCCTGCCCTGCTGGAAAACCTTAACCTGCAATTTTCTTGCAACAAAATTGGTTACAACCTTGCGTTTCCAAGTATGCACAGGGTCAAAAATCTCGTAAGGCTCGGTGCTGTCAATCTTTTCGTCGCCTAAAGTAATAACATCTGCAATAGCCTTGCCTGTTTCCCTATCGTATAAGCGCCACGGAATTTTAACACCAGGCAATGTAATTTTAGCAGTGTTTTCACTTATTTTGATTTTAGGAATAATCTTACCTTTATTTTCAACGGCAGATAATTTATAAACTCCACCGAAAACCGCCTCACTGCGTGCGGTGATAAGGCGCTCACCCACACCGTAGGTATCAACCTTTGCGCCTTGAGAAACCATATCACGAATTAGATATTCGTCCAAAGAATTTGAAATACAAATCTTACAATCACTGTAACCCGCATCGTCAAGCATTTGGCGTGCTTTTTTGGTTAAATAGGTAATATCTCCGCTATCAATACGGATACCAACAGGACGCTTGCCTAAAGGCTTTAAAACTTCATCAAAAACCTTAATGGCATTAGGTATACCTGATTTAATTACATTATAAGTATCTACAAGTAAAAGACAGCTATCGGGATATTTTTCGGCATAGGTCTTAAAAGCGGTATATTCATCGGGAAATAACTGTACCCAGCTGTGTGCCATAGTACCGCTAGCCTTAACGCCGAAATCCTTAGCGGTAATAACACAGGAAGTACCTGTACATCCGCCTATAATAGCGGCTCTTGCGCCGTAATAAGCCGCTCCGTTACCGTGAGCTCGACGAGCGCCGAACTCCATAACAGGTCTGCCTTCAGCCGCACGTACAATACGGTTAGCCTTAGTAGCAATAAGGGATTGATGGTTAATGGTAACCAAGATCATAGTTTCAAGCATTAAAGCCTGCATAGCGTTACCGCGTACTGTTACAATAGGCTCTTGCGGAAAAATAACCGTACCTTCTGGAACAGCCCATACATCACAGTCAAACTTAAAGTTTCTAAGATATTCTAAAAATTCTTCTGAAAACAGATTAAGACTTTCTAAATACTCAATATCGCTATCTTCATAGTGAAGGTCTTGTAAATAATCAATCAACTGTTGCAAGCCTGCCATAATAGCAAAACCGCCGTTATCAGGAACACGCCTGAAAAACATATCAAAGTAAGCTATATTATCCTTCATATCGCTTGTGAAAATACCGTTAGCCATAGTCAACTCGTATAAATCCATAAGCATTGTAAGATTTAACTTTTGATTTTTCATATCTTCACCTTTACATCTTTTCAGGTGCATCAATTTTTAACATTGTAAGCACATTTTTAATAACGGTGGCAGTAGCCTCACAAAGTGAAATTCTGGCAAACATTAAATTTTCTTGTATACCCTTTACTCTGCAAGCCGCATAGAACTTATGGAACTTTGTAGCAAGTTCCTCGACATAATGGGTAATTTTTGCAGGGTCATAAGCCTTTGCAGCAGCTACTATTTCATCAGTAAGTGCCGCAATATGCAAAATAAGTTCTTTTTCTTCGGGTGCTGTTAAAAGTGAAAGCTTGTCAATGTCACAACCCGCTGCTTTAATACCCTCAGCTTCAAGATTGCGTAAAATACTGCAAATACGCGCATACGCATACTGAACATAGTAAACAGGGTTGCTGTTAGATTCATTTACCGCAAGATCTAAATCAAAATCAAAATGAGAATTAGGTTCCCTTAGATTAAAGAAAAATCTTGCCGCATCAATTGGTACTTCTTCTAAAAGTGTTACAAGCGTAATAGCCTTGCCTGAGCGTTTAGAAGCTTTAATAACTTCACCGTCACGCACAAGGCGTACCATTTGCATTAAAACTACATCAAGTCTTTTGGCATCTACACCTAAAGCAGTTAAAGCCGCTTTAAGACGCGGCACATAGCCGTGGTGGTCAGCACCTAATATATCAATCGCCTTATCGAATCCACGCGTTACAAGCTTGTTATAATGGTAAGCAATATCAGGCACTACATAGGTAGGTACACCGTTAGCACGCACAAGAACAAAGTCCTTATCACAGCCGTAGTCGGTAGCCTTAAACCATAATGCATCTTCTTGCATATAGGTTTTACCGCTTTGTTTTAAAAGCTCAATAATTCTTGCGGTTTCACCGCCCTTATGAAGTGTGCTTTCCTTAAACCAAGTATCGTATTTAATACGGTATTTTAAAAGGTCACGCTCTAAGCCTTCAATATTTTTAGGTAATGCAAACTCTACTAAAGCTTTTCTTCTTTCTTCTTCCGATTTCTCTATAAACGAGTCTTTATAAATTTCGGCAAAGGCTTTTGCATGAGCCACAATATCGTCGCCGTGATAAGAGTCTTCAGGCATTTCTATACCGTCTTTGTATAATTGTTGATATCTTAAATCAAGCGATAAACCAAATTTGTTAATCTGGTTGCCTGCATCGTTTATATAAAACTCACGCTCGGTATAATAACCTGCTGCAGATAAAACCGCAGCCAAGCAGTCACCCAAAGCACCGCCGCGCGCATTGCCGATATGCATAGGACCTGTAGGATTAGCCGATACAAACTCAACAAGTACTTTTTGTCCTTGTCCGTAATTACTTTTACCGTATTCTTCTCCCTTATCTAAAACATCAGCCACAATATCAGCATAATATTTTTGCGATAAAAACAGATTTATAAATCCGGGACCTGCAATTTCGCATTTTTCAATATAACTGCCATCTAAGGATATATTAGAAATTAAGGCTTCGGCAATATTGCGCGGTGCGGTTTTAAATAATCTAGACCAAACCATTGCCGCATTTATTGCATAGTCACCGTGAGAGCGGTTTTGCGGTACTTCTACCGTAAAATCGGTAAGCTCTGCCGAGCATAACTGACCGCTTTGCATAGCCTTATTAGCGGCATCTATAAAAATATTTTTAATATTGTTCTTTGCTTTTGTTACTACTAATGACATTTAATTTACCTCTTTAACTGAAATATTAACACTATTACGGCTCAATAGCTGTAAATTTGTATCTATCGTGTAATTCATAACTATGCTTCCGCCCTTTTCAGAGAGCGCTGATTTGACCTTTTCGCCAAAAATTCCTAATGACAGTTCACCCATTGGGGTTACATAAAAGCAATTATTCCTTACACCTTTTTCTATTACCATACGGCTACTATAAGCACCGTTTCGTTGCATTATAACCGAATTATCAGGTTTAATATAAAGGGTTGTTTTGATTTCACCCTCAACCTCTAAAAGCTGACTTTCTTCGTATGAAATAAAGTAACTTCCGTCCTTTATACCAAACCGCCCATCAGTAGTAAACTCGATAGTATCGGTATTATCCCCTACTGTTTGCTCGGTTTTAATGTTAATAATAACATCCTTTATCATAAATTGCCTATATCCACCTTTTCAACCTTACACATATCTATATCTTTTTCCAAAAGCACCGAAGCCTGTTCTTTAAAGTAATCAGGCTTGTCGCTTACAAAGAAGCGATGCTCTCCGCCGTTTTGGTTTTCTAAATTGTGGCAATATATGTATTTTTTTATTGCCTTTGCGGTTGTAGTACCTGCGTTAATAAGGGTTACGTTATCCCCTAAAACACGTAATAACGCCTTACTTAAAACGGGATAATGTGTACACCCTAATATCAATGTATCGGCACCAAAATCTATGATTGGCTTTAAGTAACGCCTAACAGTTTCCAAAACAATTGTATCGTTTTCGCTGTACCAACCCTCTTCAACAAGCGGCACAAACAACGGACAAGCGCAGTTTATAACCGAAAGCGAAGGATTTTCTTTTAAAATAGTTGCTTTATGTTGACCGCTTTTAACGGTGGCATTTGTACCTATAACCGCAATTTTTCCATTTTTCGTGGCATTAACCGCTGCCATACTTGCGTGGGATACCACTTCAAAATATGGCACAGGCAATGCGTTTCCAATATCACTTGCTACCGAAGAAACCGTACCGCAAGCTGCAACTATTAGTTTAACATCGTGCGAGAGTAAAAACTTTTCATCCTGTAAAGCATATTTTTTTATCGTATCAACACTTCTGCCACCATAGGGCACACGTCCTGTATCACCAAAGTATACAATATCTTCATTTGGGAGTTCTTTTATTATTTCCTTAACAACTGTAAGACCGCCAAGACCTGAATCAAAAACACCTATTGGGCGTTTATCTGCCATAAAATCAACTCCTTTAGATATTTATTCAATCTATCATAACATATTTTAACGCTATTTTCAACCGCTAAATGCGATTTTTATGGGGAATTTATGATAAATATAAAGAAAAACGGACTCGGTTTTACCCGAATCCGTTTTTCTTTTTTATAGGGAGTTTAGAAACAATCAAAATTTAGGAAGCAATACCAAGTATTAGCTTGCAAATTGCTTTAATGTCAATCGCAGTTATAATTTTATCACTGCTCTTATCTGCTCTAACAATAATATTTTCTTCATTTGTTCCCGCGTTTTCATCTGCATAAACCAAGTCGCGAATATCAAAAACTCTATCGCCGTTAATATCGTTTACTACCCAACCGTTATCGTTTGCATTAAATGATACAGGTGAGAAATAAACATTATCAAGCTTGACGCCGCTACCTGCGGTTACAAAACCGAACTTAGTTCCTTTATGAACATTATCGTCAGTATAAGAAAGTGTTTTTAGTATACCGCCATCAGTGTAATCATGAATATAGGCAGTTAATACATTACCTACCGCGCTAAATGACACTCGGTAAAGATTATCAGAATCAAACTCAAAGGTATCGGTTGTAACATCAGTTCCCGCCTTTGTAATAGCAACAGCATTACCCGAAATTTTAAACGAGTAATAATTATCGCCATTTACTCTTGCGCGGATTTCAAAACCATTTGTAAGGTCGGTTGCCTTAACATCCGCACTTAAATACTGGTTATAAGAGGTGATATTACTATTAGTAGCACTTGCGCTCAAGTTGAGTTTTCCGTTTTCTACATTAGTAGCACCATCTATTTTCCAATCATACAAAGTTTCTGTAGTTTTTTCGTTAAAACTCTCGTTGTAGGAAGTATCACTTGCTTCAACAACAATTTGGTTAACCCAGAAACAGTCTTGATCTGCGCCACCGGTTACAAATTGAGGAATATACTCACCTTCAATAATATTCCCATTTTCGTCTATTGCGGTAATCTCGGTGTAGAAATGACGATGAGTATGACCTGCAAACACACCCTTAATAATATCGTAATTCTTTCTGACAATCGCTTGTACTTCTAAAACTTCGTTACCGTCATTGTCATAACTTGACATATTAGTAGTATCTCCTGAGGTAGCAAAGCCCATAGAAGTAGCTGTACCTATACACACCTTTGTTTCGGTAGAATTATAGGTTGACATAGGAATATGTTGGAAAATAAGTACAGGAATATTCTTTTGTTTGGCCTCATCAATACTTGCTTGTAGTTTTGTGGCAGTACCTACTGGGTACTCTCCTGAGCCATTATCCAAAAGGATAATCATAGCGTTATCTTCACCTTTAGAGGTTTTAAGAATTTCAGAATAATAATAAGGATCGTTAGCCCATGACTGATTAATCAAGTCGTACTTTTGGGCGGTTGTAAATTGGTCGGTAAGACCGCTTATATCAGGATTAGTAAATTCGAAAAATTCATGGTTACCGGTAGTCATTAAAACGCTACCATTTACCGACTTATCGCCAACAAGCGCCTTTACCGCATTATATGAGCCGTATGAATAGTTATCAGAAACGTCACCCGTTACAATTGTTTTTGTAAAGCGCTTGGTCATATAATTCATTTGATCATTAGCTCTTTCCATTATCATACGAGTAGGATACCTTAACCATGGACTTCCTCTGTAGGTAGCAAGTATATTAGTCATTTGCTTATCAACATCAGTTTGGCTAACACCGAAAATATGCATATCGGTAATCCAACCAAGGTTAATAGTTTCCTTTGCTCCTGTATTGGTAAGAACAGTATCACGCTTATACTTAACATAATCGCCCGCGCCTGTGATATTACTAAATACGTCATAGCTATCAGTATTACGCTTGTATGAGGCATTAGTTTTATCATAAACCTCTACAACTGTTTCGGTAACGCCATCAGCATAAGCTTTGTTTTCAGCCTTGACCTTATCAATAATTGTAGTATAAATACCCTTACTATCGGTAGCTTCACTTGCTACTTTATACGCGCTTGAGGTTTCTTCTACTGTATAAATTATGCTTTCAATACCATTTTTATCGGTGTATTTTATGTAACCTCTTGCGGTATAGTAGGTATTATAAGCATCATCCGTAATTTCGATAGACGCTGTATTAGAATTTGTAACCTTATTAGGAGCATCTAATGTTTTATTAGGAGTAAAGGCATTTATGTCACCTTTTGAATCCCAAGTCCAGCTTCTAACAATATTTTCATCAACGCGTAGTTCGTGACCGAGTGCATAATCGGTTGGTGACCAAATAACGCCTTTTTCGGTTACATTAGGAATATCGCTTATTGCATTTGTTTCGGTAAAGCCTACATTTAACTTTAATCCACCATCTTCTGTTAATGTAATATTGTCAATTGCAAAATCTACAGCGGTAGAATCGAAAGCAACAGTGTCAAGAGTAAAATCAATATACTTAGCAGTTAAAATTTCGCCATCAGTACAAACAGCAATAGTACTAGCCCAACTACCGTCTGCCTTTTGCCAACCAATAAATAATTTACCGTCTTTTTCTAAATGCTTTTCTTGGCTTAAATCAATTTCACAAGCCTTGTAAGCCTTAATTTTTTCACCAGCGTTGGTATATTCTTCTATAACTCTTATTTCGTAATTATCGTTTGCAAGTTCCAATAATCCGCTTTCTAAAACAGCTTCTTCATCGGTTGAAACATTTTTAAGTACTGCTATATATCCTTCGGGTATATCAGCATAATTAACGTTATATTCACCCGCAACATCGGTAAACTCAATAATATTTCCATCAAAGAAGTTTTTGATAAGGTAATAATTATCAGATTTCCAATTGGTAATATATTGAATATCGGTTAAAGTAGCATCGGCGGGAGCGAGTATTTGAACCGCACCGTTAACAACCGTTTTATAGGAACCATTTTGAGAAGTGCCATTGGGTTCATAGAATGTTGCGCTTGCAATCTTATTAAAGACAAAGTTTAAATTACCGTTAATGGTTCTTGTTCCTGCCCAATAAGAGTAGAAAGAAAACTTTGGCGAAGCGTTAGCATTATTAACAACAATGTTAAGGTCCTTGCTCCAAATCGGCTTTTCATCCTTGGAATTGTTACCAATAATAACTTTACCTTTAAAATCAGTATTAATAATAACATTTTGTGTATCAGCAATAGTAGCGCTTGTTCCGTCCGTAAGGTTTAAACTTACACTTGATGTTATTGGAGCACCCTCACCTACTGTTATGCTATTATTACTAAGATAAATTTGACCGCTGTTAGTAATATTAATATTGTCTATTACAAGGTCGCCTTTTAGAGAGCCAAGCTCTATAGAAGCTTGTTCTTCTATATTTGCAGAAGTAAGATTAAGTGTAAATCCGTAAGCATCGGGGGTACCCCAATTTATAGTACCTACAGCCTTTAAATTAACATTATCGGTTACACCATAACCTGCTTTGTTAGCAGCCCTAACGGCACCTTCAATAGTATTAAATGGACTGGTTTCGGTACCGTCATTAATATCAAAACCTTTAGGACTTACATAATAAGTAACAGAAAGATTTTCTTTTTTAGTTGCTTGTAATGTGTACTCGCCCAACTCGGTAACGGTAATATATCCGTCACTATCAAGTTCTGCCGCAACATCCCCATTAGCATCTAAAAGTACTATATTTTCATACCCACTAGTATCTAAATTTATCTTAAACTTACCTGCGGTTTTGGTAAATTCAATAGCATCCTTAGCATAACTGTTTTGGATTATGAAATACTTAACAGGTTGGGACTCTGTGACTTCTTCTCCGGTTTCTTCATCCGTTATAGTGGCATCATAAGTCAAAGTTTTTAAATGATTTTCAGCCGTATCTACAAGAGCAGAATTTCCGGTAGAGTTAATAACCTGTACCGCAGCAGTAGAAGAGAAGTATGCCAATGCTCTAGTTGATAAATTGAAAGTCGAAGCATTTTTTATATTAAAGTTTATATTTTTGTTATAAGTAGATGAGTATTTATACGTTCCATCAGAATTTTTGCTATTTGCTCTATCACCAAATCTAAAATCAAACCCAGCAGCACCATCAACAGTAACATTTATATCATAATTAAAAACCGAATTACCACTGATACTACCCAAAACAAGATAGGGAGCCATCGCGGTAAAATACAAATCAATATCACTTCTTTGTGCACCACACCAAGAAAGCGAGAACTGACCTTTTGTAGAATTCCATTTGATGCCGTTGCCAAAAGAGATATTATAACTCTTTAAGGTTATATTACTATCGCTAGCACTATTATTGTTGATTATGATATTTGAGAAATCGGTATCGCCAGTCAATCTAAATTCAGCCTGCGAGCCCAATTTTGCAACATCTTTATAAGAAGAAATATTTAACTTATATTTATAAGCTGTAAGGTCAGCCTTACCACCGTCATCATCCCATAGATTTGGAAGTTCAGTTGTTCCATCCGTATCAAAAGTTTTTATAGCCTTAATATATACAGTATCACCTGCACCATAACCCGCAGCATTAGCCGCAACAATAACTCCATTAACCGATTTAAGCGGTGTTTCATAGGATAAACCGTTGTTGGTTGTATCAGCATCGGGTTTTATATAATAAGTTATAGATTTACCTGTTTGTAAAGTATACTCGCCCGATTCGGTGACAGTAATATAACCATTAATATCCATCATTTTTTTAATGGAACCGTCAGAACTTACAAGCGCAATATAATCGTATTCATCAGGATTTAAATTCACCTTATATTTACCTGCGGTTTTAGTGAATTCAATTGCATCAGCACCATATTTATTAGTATTTATTATATAATACTTAACTTGTTTACCTGTATCAGTAGTAGTCAAACTTGATACATATGTTTCAGCAGCTGTTGAAACACTTTCAACACCTGTAGAGTCAATAAATTGTATAGCTGCATTAGAAGTAAAGTTAGCTTTAGAACGAGAAGAAATCGTAAGACTTGAAGTTGATTTTAAATTGAAATTAAGATTACAAAAATTATAAGTTGTTGAGTATTTGCTTACATTATTTTGTCTGTCACCAAGATAGAACTTACTTGCTTTACCACTATTTACTGTAACATTTACATCGATTTTTTTGTCACTACTGCTACCAAATGTAAGATTATTATTATTACCGCCAATAGTAAGTTGGGTTTTTAATTCACAAGCAAAATATAAGTTTAAATCAGTAGTAGGGTTGAAACTTGATGTAAATATTTGGAAAAATGAATTTGCGAAAGCACTGTTTTCGCCAAAATTAATATTATTATTATTAAGGTTTAAATTTTTATAAGAAGTACTTGAAGCGTTACAATAAATAGTGATATTTTCAAAGTCAACATCACCACTTAAATTAATTGCTGTTGTACCAAGCCTCACTTTATCGGTATGAGATGAAATATTAAGTTTAAACTCGTGTTCGGTAATTGTTGTTGCTGCATTATCATCCCATAAGTTAGGTAATTCGGTACTTCCGTCTTCACCATAAGCCTTAATAGCCTTAATATATACGGTATCGCCTTCACCGTAATTAGCGGCTTTGGCTGCAGCAATAACTCCATTAACCGATTTAAGTGGCTTTTCGGGAGACAAACCATCGTTTGTAGGATCGGTTATATCAGCGTCAGGCTTAATATAATAAATACCCGATTTAATAGTTTTTAAAGTATATTCGCCTGATTCGGTAACAGTAATAGTTCCGTCCGCCTCAAGTTCTTTTTCAATAGTTTTGTCAGCGCTTATAAGCGAAATACTATCGTATTTATCGGGGTCTAAATTAATCTTAAACTTACCTGCGGTTTTAGTGAATTCAATAACATCAGCACCATAAGTATTATTGATTATAAAATACTTAGGCGGAACAACTCTATCAGAATCGGTCATAGCCTTTACCCAAGCGGCAGTACTAAGCCCTGCTGAGTTAATAAACTGTACTGCAGAATTCTCACCAAAATAAGTTTTACCATTTGCAACAGTACTAGCGGCTACAGTTAACGAACTAGCTTTTTTGACATTAAAATTAATATTTCTATTAAATTTGCTGGCATAATTACCACCATTATTTGTGGCAATATATATTGTGTAAGGATTATTACTATTAAAATTTAAATTAATATCGCCATTAAGATTAGGTTTATTCCAGTCTCCACCTAAATACAGAGATTTATCGTAATTTTCACCAAAGGCACCATTAAAATTAATTGTTATGTCCCTATCGTGAGTACCACTCTTAGCAACGTGGGTATTAAAACTCGTACCATTAAAGGATACACCCTCACCTATAGTTAAATCATTACCATTTAAATTTTGTACGGTATTGCTATTACTCCAACCGAGTTTAATATTAGAAAATTCTACCGCGCCATTGTAAGTTATAGCTCCACCGTTACCAACTTGTGCTATTTGATTTGTATCATTAGATGAAATATTGAGTTTAAAAGCATGCTCTACGATAGTAGCAGCACCACCGTCATCATCCCAAAGGTTTGGAATTTCGGTAGTTCCGTCTTCACCATATGCCTTAATAGCCTTAATATATACGGTATCATCTTCATCATAAGAAGAACCCACCTTAGTTATAACAGAATTAACAGAAGAAAGCGGGTCCTCAAATGTACCTGCAGCATCCGCACTACCTTTAGGGCTTATATAGTACACAGGGTAGGTTGTTTCTGCCAATGCATCAAACGCAACGGTACAGCACGAAATAACCAACGCAACCGTTAGTACTATACTAAGTAGCTTACATATTTTTTCCTTCATAATAAAACTCCCTTCTGTACGCTTGAAAATTTATATCTTCAAGTATATAATACTATTGTGAAAGTTGTATTTCTACAGAAATAATACTTATTTTTGATACTATTCTATTTTTTAGGAAGAGTGATATTTACAAATAATAACAAAAATTACGAAAACAGAATACACAGAACAAAAGAAATACCTTATGCGTTGTGGTCTAAAGGACACAACGCAGCGATATAAATCCCTTGCGGGATTTTCGATATGTGCTTTGCACTCGATATGCGTAAACGCTCGATATGTTGCCTTACGGCAACGTGAATAAGGGATTTATATCATATCGAGTTTACCGCAAGGTAAACATATCGAATTTTACGAAGTAAAATATATCGAATTGCGAAACAATATATCGCCACACACTATTCTTTGAAAATTTGTTACCGCTCTTCAATTTGGCGTGAAAATAGTACTTTTAGCACTATTTCCACCTTTAAAAACCATTATAATTCAAATTACCCGTATTTTCGGTAGAAACATAACAAATAAGAAAATAACATCATATACTATACTTTCCGAATTTTTCGTCAATACAAACTTTAAAGTTTGGTCCAATTTTTTTTCTTTGACTTTAAGTGTATTTATGTTATACTTATTTTGGAGATGATATTATGAAAAAAACGGCTATTATCACAGGCGCTTCCAAAGGCATAGGCGCCGCTACTGCAATCCTTTTTGCTCAAAAGGGATATAATGTTGTTATAAACTACAATAATTCCTACGAATCGGCAACCTTGCTTGCCCGTTCACTATCACAAAACGGCTTTTCTGTTACTACACAAAAAGCCAATGTTGCCAACCGTTTAGAAGCCGAATTACTAATTAAGGAAACCCTTTACAAGTTTGGTAGAATTGATGTTTTGGTAAACAACGCAGGAGTTGCTTTTGAAAGTCTTATTTCAAGTACCGATGAGGTTGATTACGATAGAATTATGGATATAAACCTAAAAGGAACCTTTAACTGCTGCAAGGCTGTAACACAGGTTATGGTTAATCAACAAGCAGGTAAAATCATAAATATTTCTTCTATGTGGGGTGAAACAGGTGCTTCCTGCGAAGTTGCTTACTCGGCTTCAAAAGCTGGCGTTATCGGTCTTACAAAGGCATTAGCTAAGGAACTCGCTCCTAGCGGAATTACTGTAAACGCAGTATCCCCCGGTATTATAGAAACATCTATGAACTCAAATTTAACAGTTGAAGAGCTTAATGATTTTGTTGCTACTATTCCGTTAGGCCGTATGGGTACTGCTGACGAAATTGCGCAAGCAGTTTACTTTTTAGCAAGCGATAACGCTGATTATATTACAGGTCAGGTTTTATCTGTAAACGGCGGTTATGTGATTTAATCAATTTTTCAAAAAGGTGTATTAATGAAAACCGAAAAAAACATTTTAATTGCTTTTATTTTAAATTTAGTATTTTCCTTGTTTGAGCTTATAGGCGGCCTATTTACAGGCAGTATAGCAATTGTGTCCGATTCTGTACACGATTTGGGCGATGCTGTAAGTATTGGTCTTTCCTATTTTCTTGAGCGAAAAAGCAAAAAGCAACCCGACAGCCGCTATACATACGGATATTTACGTTTCTCAGTTTTAGGCGGAATTATCACTATTTTAATACTTTTATTTGGCTCGGTTGCGGTTATATACGGCGCTATATCAAGGCTTTTAAACCCTGTTAGCATAAACTATAACGGTATGATTGTACTCTCAATTATCGGCGCTATAGTAAACTTCGCCGCCGCATACTTCACACGAGAAGGCGACTCTATAAACCAAAAGGCTGTAAATCTTCATATGCTCGAAGATATGCTCGGTTGGGTTGTAGTGCTTATAGGCTCGATAGTTATGAGGTTTACAGATTTAGCTATAATCGACCCATTAATGTCTATTGCAGTTGCGGTATTTATCCTTATAAATGCCATTAAAAACCTTAAAGAAACGCTTGATATATTCTTAGAAAAAATCCCTGAAAACATCGATATTGATGAAATCAGGGAGCACATTTTAGAAATTGACGGCGTACTTGATGTACACCATATTCATATAAGAACTATTGACGGGCATAACAATTATGCCACTATGCATATTGTAACAAGCAAAGAGCCACACGAAATAAAACACAGGGTGCGTGAAGAATTAAAGGAACACAATATAACACACTCTACCCTTGAATTAGAAGGTGAAAACGAACGCTGCCACGAGCAGTTTTGTGTAATAGAGCACAACCACTCACACGCACACTCTCATCATCACCATCACCACTAAAGTTTTTTGTAAATTTCTTCGGCTTTAGTGAAAATATAGTTACTTTCTTCTTCGCTACAGGTTTTTAATAGTTTTGTTCTCGGATAACCCCATATATCTAATATATGGGGTCCTATTATTTTATGGTAGTCGGTGCTCTCAAAACAGCCTTTAAGTATAGATAAAACCGCTTTTTTAGGCTTCATAAATATAATTTTCATAGGATGCTTAATTATTGCAAAAATAAGTTTAGGATAATGTGCGGTAATATTAGTAAAAGTAATACCGGGATGTGTAATGCTTAAAGATACTTCTGTTTCATTTTTGAAAAAATTATAAAGCGAAAACATTAAATAGCGTTTAGCGTTACCGTAAACTAAAGAATCTGCCTTTTTATTAGAAAAATCTATATTGTCTTTATCGGCTTTTGAATAGTTGTGCGCTATACTTCCTACTGCCACTGCCCTACCCTTTACTTTTCTAAGATTTGGCATCAGTTCTTTTACCATATAATAGGGTGCCACAAAATTGATTTGAAAAATGTTTTCAAAGCCTAAATCGGTAGTATAACGCGGTATACTGTACGCTCCTGCATTATGTATAAAAATATCAATTTGTCGTTTTTTAAGTTCTTCGGTTGCAGTTTTTACAGAAGAAAAATCAGACAAATCGGCAGTTATACACTCTACAAAAATACCGTAATTTTCTTTTAAATTTAAAGCAAATTTTTGGCTTTTTTGCAAATTTCGGTCAACTAAAATAAGGTTTGCACCCAATTTTGCTAAATATAAGCAAAGCTCACGACCCAGTCCGCCTGTACTACCTGTAATGGCAACCGTTTTACCCTTTAGAGAAACCGTATTAAGCTTTAACCACTTTTCTATACTCATAATTCTTCTCCTTTGTATAAGTAAATATATCACAAAATCTATAAAATGTAAAACAAAAAAATATTATCAAAAAAATTCCAAAACGCATAAAATTTACCTTTAATAATAAGAATTATACTCCACAAGATAATATTGCAAACGCAAATTAATTTTTGAAATAGGAGTGAAAATACAATGGCTAAGAATTCTGTAGTACCCGAAGCTCGTGAAGCTCTCAACCGTTTTAAGATGGAAGCTGCTAACGAAGTTGGCGTTAACTTAAAGCAGGGTTACAATGGTGACTTAACATCTAAGCAAGCTGGTTCTATCGGCGGTCAGATGGTTAATAACATCTGTCCTGTACGACATATGAATTTCACTCGTAAAAATCGCACTGTAAAAGGCTACGAAAGGCAGATTACATACGGATTTAGAGTGGTTGTATAGATATTATTAAAGGCACGAACTGAGAAAAGTTCGTGCCTTTAAATCGTCATAAGCTTATCTGTATTACAATAAATATTGCCACTCTCTACGGTTATAGAGGATTCGGAAAATATGTACTGTTTTTTCGTTTTCATCAACAATATAAAAAGCAGTATATTTTTCGACCGGTATTCTGCGAACCCCCATAGAACGATAAGGCTCCTCACTAACGACAGCGTACCTTAACGGCATTTTGTTTAAAGTTAATACTTCCTTCTTAATCGACCCGTAAATTTTCATCGCAATACCCGGTTCGTGAAGTGTATCGCTGATATATGATAAAATACCGACTAAATCGTTCTCAGCTGTTTCTTCAATAACAATTTTATACTCCGTCAAATCCGAACTTCCTCTCTATATCAGAAAATACATCACTTGCCGGACGGCTATTGCCGTTTTTAACTGCAAACAAGCCTTCATCTAATAGTCTATGCAGTTCTGCCTTACCGCAAAGTCTTTCGTATTCTGCATTAGAGAGAACAACTAAATCTCCTGTTCCGTTTTTAGTAATGAACACAGGCTCGTTAAACTGATTACAAAAATCAGATATTTCATTATATTTATTTCTCAAATCAGAGCTGGGTCTAATCGCTGCCATAAAATTACCTCCTGTAATTATTCTATGCATATTCTATCATAATATTGATATATTGTCAACTCGTTTAAGATAATAAGCTAAAAAAATTATGTAAGGGCACATATCAAATGTGCCGTGCGGATGAAAGACGATCCTCTAACGAAATTTCGCCGAGTTCATTTCGACGTCTTTTTCCGTATTTTGAGATTATAGCAAGATTCATCTTATCGTGCTCACGCTTAGTTATAACACCGTGCTTTAAAAGATAGTTGTTATAATAAAGAAGTTTAAGCTCTCTTGTCATAATCTCGAGCTGTAGCTTATTATCTTTTTTCATATAATTTCCTTTCTACTCACTAGTAGTATGGGCGTTTTTTATTTGCTTTACTCAAAACATATAACATATAAATTCTCCTTACAAGCGGTGGCAGAGTTGCCACCGCCATATACTTCAGGCATCTGAATTGCCTGACCTTTATTTCCTTTGTTTGTCCCTATATATCAATCCCGCAGATTTTCGTCAGCAGGATATTGTAGTCAATTTAAATTCTTCCTTCATCATTTTAATTAATAGCTTACTTTTTCTTCGGCTTTTCAGCCAAATAAATTCTTGTCACTTCGGTTCTGTGGTGGCCCAAGTTTTCGCTAACAATCTTCCGAGCTTTCTTTGGTCGTTCTTGCAATGCTTCGGCATAGGTTCTTTGTGCATAGGTGTGTCTCAGACTGTGCCAAGAGATTGTCTCGGTTCTTTTCTTTTTACCGTCTTCACTCAAATCCTCACGGTTTTCTACCATAAAGTATTTTCTGTTATAACTCATCCAGTTCTGCAATGAACGCTTTTCTCGTTGAACGCCGCCCTTTTCGCTGCCTGAGATTAAATAATCTCGTGGGTATCGACCTGAACACCTGGCATAGTTTAAATTATCGGTAATAATACTGCGTTGCTTTGCGCTTAAATCAATAGCCCTTGTCTGACCGCCTTTGCCTTTTATGACAAGTTGACCTGTTTTTAATGCGGACATAAGGTATTCAACTCTAAGGGTGCAGATTTCTTCAAGCCTTAAACCAAATTCACTGGCAAAGTCAAAGCCAATAACCACATCCTGTCGACCTTTTTTGATAGCCAACTGTCGAATACGGACAAGTTCTTTATCTAATAGTGAATGGTCTTTAACGCCTGTTGCACGTTTAGGCAGTGATAGCTTATCATTTTTAGAAAGTCTATTTTTACTGCCTGATTTTCTATGGAAATAACGAATGCCGGATAGATCGGATTGAATAGTTGCGGCGGAGTTGTTTTCTTTAAGATGCTCCACATAGGCTTTAAAGTGCCGGTCTTCCACGTT
>JAFQOJ010000036.1 GCA_017403265.1 Clostridia bacterium | reverse complement strand
TCGTCGTCGCAAGCTTCATAATGCTCGTTTTCGCGTAAACGCGAAAAGCTCACGGATTACGCTGCTCCTCCTCTCCCCAAAAAGTTTCACTTTTAGGGGACCCCCTATGCCGCGCTCCAAGCGAGCGCAATGTCGGGCACCGCAAGAGGGGTACCTTAAGGAGCGAAGCGAAACGCGTCCTGTGGACGATAAAGTGAAATAATTAATAAACCCCGTATTTACACGGGGTTTTGTGATTTTAAAAGCGGAATTACTTGTTAAAACTAAAGGATAAGTATTTAACTTAGTGAGGGTTATTATGGATTATAACGAAGTTTTAAAACTTGTAAAAGAAACAAAGAGTATTATTTTTAATCGTGACAGCTTTGATGTAAATTTAAAAGGCAAACTTGATTTTGTTACCAATATTGATATTGCTGTAAGCAATTATTTGAAGACAGAGCTTAAAAAGTTAGCCCCCAATGTTGAGTTTTTTTGTGAAGAAGAAAAGGGCGCTTTAAGTGATAATTGTTGGATATTAGACCCAATAGACGGCACAACCAATCTTGTTTATGACTATAGAATGAGCGCGGTATCGCTTGCTCACTATAAGAATGGGGAAGTTTTATTCGGTGCGGTTTATAATCCATTTACGGATGAAATGTTTTCGGCAATAAAGGGTGAGGGCGCTTGGTATAACTGTGAACAAAAGATATCGGTAAGCAAGAGAGAAATGAAGGATGCGCTTATTGAATTTGGTATAAACTGCGTCCATAAAGAAACGGCAGATAAAAACTTCCAAATAGCCAAAGAGATATTTAAAAATTGTGTTGATATACGCCGGGTTTCCTCTGCCGCACTTGATTTGTGTTATATTTCTATAGGTCGTTTGGACGGTTATTTTGAGAATATACTTAAGCCTTGGGATATTGCGGCAGGCTCGCTTATACTTACCGAAGCAGGCGGTGTAATAACCGATTACGAAGGAAATGCAGTTAACCTATCTGAACCGACTTCGGTTATTGCGGGAAACTGCAAGGTGCACCCAAAACTAAAGGAAATAGTTAATAAATACTAAACTGATTTTATATAAAAAAGCTAAAAAATTATCTTTCGACAAAATAGGTGAATATTAACCTTTTTAAGCTTCGTAAATCTCCTTTGATTCGCATTTGTTTTGTGATATGATATTTTCAATGGTACTACAATCATTATAGGTGCCGCTTATCTAAAACAAATTGTAAGGAGCAACATTCATGAAAAAGATTATTAGAAAAAAAGAATACGATACCGATAACGCAATATTGGTAAAAAAATTCGTCGCAGGCAATTTTGGTGATGCTGA
Organism: Clostridia bacterium; assembly: GCA_017403265.1. Taxonomy (GTDB): domain Bacteria; phylum Bacillota; class Clostridia; order Oscillospirales; family Acutalibacteraceae; genus UBA737. The sequence continues at coordinate 16,986 of JAFQOJ010000036.1, read as the reverse complement.
CGGCTACGAAGAGTCGTTATACCAAACCCACGACGGATTTTATTTTCTTTATGTAAACGGTGGCGAAGCTTCTGCTTACAGTCAAGAAAATATTAAATGTATTTCAAAGGCTAAGGCTGAAGAATGGTTGGCTAATCATCCATAATATAAAAACACGGCAGTAATAATTACTGCCGTGTTAAATTTTATCGTTCTTCTCTAAAGTAGGATAAACCTAAGCTTTCGGGTGGTTGATTTTCTTTTTTATCTCTCATACTGATGAATACAAGAACAAGAATGGTTACCACATAGGGTAAAATTTTCAACAGTTCTTGGTCTTTGGGACCTAAATTGAGTAGGAAAGAACCTATAACATAAAGAGCACCAAAAACGATAGAACCTAAAATTGCAAAATTTGGGCGCCATACGGCAAAGATAACCAAAGCAACTGATAACCAACCAAATTGGTCGAGAATATTGTTTTGCCAGTTTGCGGCGGCAAAGTCCATAACATAATAAAGACCACCAAGGCCTGAAACCGCTCCACCTATAAGTGTTGCGACATATTTATAACGGCTTACATTAACACCTGCGGCGTCTGCAGTCGCGGGGTTTTCACCAACCGAGCGAAGATTTAAGCCGATTCGTGTTTTAGTTATTACAAATCCTGCCGCAACGGCTATTATAATTGCTAAATATGTCATAAATCCGTAAGACAGAAAAATATCACCAAAAACGCCTAAATTTTCGGCAAAAGGTAACGGTGTGCGATAAGCTTTACCAATTTCGGGGAAGGCGGCAACACTTGTACCACCCATTTGTTGGTTTATAAGACTGCCTATAAAATTACTTATACCAACACCAAAAGTGGTAAGGGCAAGACCTGTAACATTTTGGTTGGTTTTAAGCGTGATAGTTAAAAAACAATATATAAGTGTAATAAGCAAGGAACCTACTATTGAACATAAAATGGTAATAAGTATGCTTATTACCGGATTAAAGGTTAGGCTTGATGAAGTGTAAAAATACGCTCCTACAATACCGCTAATAGCACCTGATGCCATAATACCTGGGGTTCCCAAGTTGAGATTACCCGATTTTTCGGTAATAATTTCACCTGTAGAGCCTAAAAGAAGGGTTGAACTAAGTCGAATTGCTTGTTGAATAAAAGTTACCAATAAAGCGAAACTCATTTACCGGCCCTCCTTTTTGTTTTGCGGAAATTAACCTTGTATCTTATGAAAAATTCACAAGCGATTATTGAGAATATAACTATTGCAGTAAGAATATCACCGATACTGTTATCTACTCGGAATGCTGAAGTAGCGTATTTACTACCAATATTTAGGAAAATTATAAGCATGGATACGGGAATCATAATAATTGGGTTGAATTTTGACATCCAAGAAACCATTATCGCGGTGAAACCTTGACCGCCTACTATAGCAGATTTAATAGAGTGTTTATCGCCTGCGACAATCATAAATCCTACTAGGCCGCAAATTGCACCCGAAATGGCAACGGTTCGCATAATAACCCTTTTAACATTTATTCCTATATATCTTGCTGTGTTCTCACTTTCACCTACAACAGATATTTCGTATCCTTGCTTACTGTACTTAAGGTAAATAAACATCAAAACGGTAACTACTGTTACAATAAGTATGTTAAAGTAATAGCTACGTCCGAAAAGTTCGGGCAAATAGCCGTATCCTGTACGTTCGTTTAGAATACCCAAATCGCTTCTGCCGGAGCGGTCTTTTACCATTATAAAATATGAAACCAATGTCATTGCTACGTAGTTCATCATAAGGGTAAAGAGAGTTTCATTTGTATTCCATAAGGCTTTGCAAATAGCAGGTAGAAGTGCCCAAAGCATACCAAAGAGAATGCTTGTTAATAACATAACTATCAGTAGTACAGTATTGTCCATTTTACCGCCAAATTCAAGCATACAGTAGGCCGAAGCCAAACAACCCACCAAAACCTGACCTTCAGCACCTATGTTCCAAAATTTCATTTTAAATGCGGGAGTAACTGCCAAAGATATACAAAGTAAAATAGCGGCTGCATGAATAGCTTCAACATATTTTTTGTTGATACCCATATTGGCTACTGGTGTTCCAATAACACCTTCGTACATTGCTTTGAATATTTCTGTGGGTTTTAATCCGGTAACCAAAATGATAAGCAAACTGCTGAATATTAGAGCGGCAAATATTCCGACGGCATATACTATTGCGGATTTTTTTAATCCCATATTATCCCTTTTGGTTATTCTAATTAGGGGTTCGTGTGCTTGTTTAATTCTAGTTTCAGTCATTTTGCTCACCTCCATGTGATTTGGTCATCAAAAGACCGATTTCTTCCTTAGTTACATTTCTTCCGTCAACAATGCCGGTAACTCTTCCGCCGCCTATAACCATGATACGATCACAAAGTTCGATTAAAACATCTAAATCTTCACCGACAAAGATTACAGCTACACCCTTTTCCTTTTGGGCATTAAGAAGATTATAAATGGTATATGAGGAGTTGATATCAAGACCTCTTACTGGGTATGCCGCCATAAGTACGGTGGGTGATGCGGCAATTTCACGGCCTACAAGCACCTTTTGTACGTTACCTCCCGAAAGGCGTCTTACAGGGGTGGTAGCACCTGGAGTTACAACCTCTAAATCCTCAATAATGTGCTGTGCTAAATCCTTGGGGGATTTTCTTTCAAGGAATATGGATTTACCCTTACGGTAGCTGCGAAGCATCATATTGTCAATAATATCCATGTTACCTACAAGGCCCATACCAAGACGGTCTTCAGGAACAAAGGAAAGGCGGACACCAAGCTCGCGTATTTGCAAAGGTGTTTTATCTTTCAAGTTTTCGGATTTACCGGTTTTGGGGTCATTATAAATAATTTCACCAAACTGTACTTTTTGAAGACCTGCTATAGCTTCCAGCAATTCTCTTTGACCGCTGCCTGCAATACCTGCAATGCCTAATATTTCGCCTGCTTTTGCCGTGAAGGAAATATCGTCAAGTATTTTTACACCCTCACGGTTGATACATTCTAAATCATTAACAACAAGCCTATCCTCAGCGCCTATAGGTTCGCTGCGGTTGATGTTAAGAGAAATCTTTTTACCTACCATCATTTCGGTAAGCTCCGTTTCGGAGGTTGCGGTTGTATTAACCGTTCCAATATATTCACCTTTGCGAAGAACGGCAACCCTATCTGATAAAGAAAGAACCTCATGAAGCTTGTGAGTGATAATGATAATTGCTTTGCCATCTTCCTTCATTTTGCGGAGAATAGCAAATAGTTTTTGAGTTTCTTGCGGGGTAAGAACGGCGGTAGGCTCATCTAAAATAAGAATATCTGCGCCGCGATAGAGCACCTTTATAATCTCAACAGTTTGTTTTTCGGAAACACTCATTTCGTGGATTTTCTTAGAGGGGTCTATTTCAAAGCCGTATTTATCGCTAATTTCTTTAATTTTAATTGCGGCATCTTTAGGATTATATCTTCCTTTACCTTTAAGACCTAAAATTATATTTTCGGTAGCAGAAAAAACATCAACTAACTTGAAATGCTGATGAATCATACCGATTTTATAATTAAAGGCATCTTTAGGTGAAGAAATAACAACTTCCTCACCGTTAATTGAAATTTGACCCTCATCCGGATAATATATACCCGAAATCATATTCATAAGTGTAGTTTTACCACTGCCGTTTTCACCTAAGATCGATAAAATCTCAGCATAGTTTACGGTTAAATTAACATTTTTATTAGCGACTACACTGCCAAAGGTCTTGGTGATGTTTCTTAGTTCAATAGCCGGTTTTAATTCCACTTTTATATCTCCTATTCTTTTATTTTACCCTCAATAAAATCTTATACCTTATAAAATTTTATTCGGGATAAAAACCTAAAAAGGCGGAGTACTTAAGCACTCCGCCCTAGAGTAGGTTAATTATTCAGCAGGTACTGTGATACCATCAATAATTACATTGAAATAAGGAGCAGATCTCTTTTCGGATTCGATAAAGCGTCCGTCAACAATAGCTTCAGTATCTGGAACAAAGTCGCCCATATCTACAACGTCTGCAAGATAAGTAGTAAGTTCTTTTCCTTCAACGGTGAAGGTTTTGGTATCAAATACCTTAATTTCGCCCTTAGCAAGCTTATCTTTAGCAGTGTCTATAGCTTCTTTGGTGCCTTCAGCAGCATTCTTTGTAAGTTCGGTGAGTTGAACTGCACCTTCCTCAAGAGTTGCACAATAGTCTGAAGGAATAGATGTGCCTTCAAGCATAGCCTTAATCATCATTGTCATGTAGGGAACCCAAGAAATCTTGGACGAAATGATAGCAGTGTTGGGGCCAATGTTAGAAGTATCAACATTGTATGCAACGTTAGGAACGCCTGCAGCTTCACAAGCAGAAGGAGCACCCGAAGAGTCAGCATGCTGGCTTATGAGCTTAGCACCGTTAGCGATAAGAGCCTTTGCAGCAGTGTTTTCTTTTTCTATGTCGAACCATGATTGAGTATACTGTACTTCCATAGTAACGGTGGGGCAAACAGATTTAGCGCCAAGGTAGAAAGAAGTATAACCAGAGATAACTTCAGCATAGGGGAATGCACCTACATAACCCATTTTAGCTTCTTCAGCTTTGAAGTCACCTTTCTTGATCATTTCGTTAAGTTTCATACCTGCAGCGATACCTGCGAGATAACGACCCTTGTAGATTTCAGCAAAAGCAGTGTGATAGTTTCCAAGACCTTCGGTTTTGCCGCGAACACCTGTGGCGTGGCAGAACTGAACGTTGGGGAATTCTTTAGCAGCTTTTACCATATAAGGTTCGTGACCGAAAGAGTCGGCAAAAATTACCTGACAACCTGCATTTACGAGTTCCTTAGCGGTTGTGTAGCATTCTTCACCTTCGGGGATACCAGTTTTCATGATAACCTGGTCTTCTTTAATGCCAAGAGCCTTGCATGCAGCGTCAGCAGCATCGATGAAGTTCTTGTCATAGGTGGAGTTTTGGTCGTGCAAGAAGATAAAACCTACTTTGAGGTCTTCTTTTGCAACTTTAGTGATTTTTGCAGGTTCGGTTAAGGTAACTTCATCAATAGAAAGAACCTTATTTTCATCTGCACCAGGGGTTGCTTCTTCTTTTTCTCCGCCGCAAGCAGCAAAGCTGAAGAGCATTGCAACTGCGAGGAGAATCGCGAGTAATTTTTTCATTTGGGATTCCTCCTTAAAATTTTATGTAAATAAAATTACATTCTACCTAAAGGTAACCGTGGCGTCGGTCATCTCATCAACAATTGCGAGTGATTCTACTCGGATACCTTGTGCTCTCAAAGCATCACCGCCGCCTTGAAAACCCTTTTCAATAACACAGCAGCAGCCTACGGTTTTGGCACCCGCCTGATTGAGAATATCAATAAGGCCTATAAGTGCCTTACCGTTTGCAAGAAAATCGTCTATAATAAGTACTCTTTCGCCTTTGCTTAAAAATTCCTTACTTACAACTACGGTATAGTCGGTACCGTGGGTGAAGGAATGCACAATGGTTGTGTAAAGGTCATCAGAAAGGTTTTTGCTTTTATGTTTTTTAGCAAAAACTACGGGAAGGTGCATTTCACTGGCGGCAGCCACCGCAATAGCTATACCCGAGGTTTCGATGGTTAAAATTTTATCGATTTTTTCATCCGCGAAAAGACGGGAAATTTCTTTACCGATTTCCATTAAAAAGTCAACATCGAGGCGGTGATTCAAAAAGGAATTAACTTTTAAAATATTACCGGGAAGAACGGTGCCTTCTTTTAAAATTTTTTCCTCCAAAGTTTTCATATCAGGACCTCGATATTCATTAATAAAATTATATTATCATTTTACAACATTTGTTTTAGAAAGTCAACAAAATATGACATTCAATATAACCAAAAATTCCAAAAAATTTTGTGATAAAAAACGGGCGGATTACTCCGCCCGAAAATTTTATTGAGTTATGCAGTCTGCAACATAAATACCCATAGCGCCCGACTGAGAAAGACCACGGCATATACCGCTACCGTCGCCAATAATGAATACATTGTCAATAAGCTCAAACTTGTTATTCATAAAGTGTGGACGAATAGAGTAATACTTACTTTCACAGCCGTAAAGTAGGGTATCGTCATTGGCGGTACCTGGTGCTACTTTATCGAGTGCGTAAATGGTTTCGATAATATTGGTAAGTATTCTGTGCGGAAGTACTAGCGAAATATCGCCCGCGGTGGCCTTTAAGGTAGGCTCAACAGTGTTTTGCCCTAAGCGGTGGTCGTTAGTACGTCTGCCCCTTATTAAATCACCGAAGCGTTGCACAATAACACTGCCTTTACCAATCATATTAGCAAGGCGGGAAATACTTTCGGCATATTCGGTGGGTTGATTAAACGGTTCTGTGAAGCGGATAGAGGAAAGAATTGCAAAGTTGCAGTTATCTGTACGCTTTTCATCTTCAGCATAAGAGTGACCGTTTGCGGTAATTATACCGTGGTTGTTTTCAGCCGACACAAGACCGCCTTTGTTAAAGCAGAACATACGGCAACGGTCTTCAAAGGTTTTGGTTTTGTAAAGGATTTTAGGTTCGTAAATCTTATCAGAAAATTCCTTCCAGATAACATCCTTCATCTCAACACGAACACCGATGTCAATATGGTTAGAACTCATCTTTATGCCAAAACTACGGCAAAAATCTGCTACGAAGTTAGCACCGCTTCTGCCTGTGGCAATGATAATTTTTTCTGCATCAATTTTTTCGCCGTTTGCATACTCGAGTGTGTAGCCGTTTTCTTTTTTCACAACATTTGCGCAGTCGTAGTGGCTGAGCATTGTAACGCCCATTTCTTTCAAAGCGGCAATAAGATTTTGCATAGTGATAAAGTTTTTATCGGTACCTAAGTGCTTAACGTTCATATCTAAAAGCCTAAGATTATTCTGGATACATTTAAGCTTTAAATCTTCATTAGACTTATAAACCTTGACTTTGCCCGATGTGCAGTATTTATCAAGGATTTTGTCAACCTCATCTATGTACTGGTTTGCAAGTGTATCGCCTAATTCTTCGCCCAAAGTACCGCCGTAAGCAGTACCGAGGTTAAACTTACCGTCCGAAAAAGCGCCTGCGCCTGCATACCCGTTTGTTATAGAACAAATTTTGCAGTGAATACAGGTTTTATCTCTACCTACAGGGCAGTGTCTTTTCTGGAGCTCATCACCCTTTTCGGTAATAACAATTTTAAGCTCGGGGCAGTTTTCTTTTAAACGGTAAGCTGCCATAAGACCGCCGATACCACCACCGATTATTGCTATATTATATTTCTGGGAATTTACCATTATAATCTTCCTTTTATTGTTTTTACGCAAAACAAAGGACTGCATTTTCTAAGCGGGAAAATACAGTCCTTACTGCTTTCATATTATAGTGCAAATAAATAAATTTGTCAATAACTTTATTTAAAATATATAAATTTGCAGTTTTGTAAAGCTTCAAAATACTTTACAAGGCGTGGATACAAAGGCTCGGCCTTTTCACCAAATTCTGCTTTAACCTTTTCACCTATTTTTAAAATATTTGCTTTGCTGTCTATTAAAGGCCATATAAAGCTACCCATTTCTTCAAGGTGGATATAGGTGATTTTAGGCTTTTTTAGAAGCAACTGAAAAATACGGTTAAATAAACCTTTATTTTCTATTTCAATTGTAACCTTGCCATTGTTATTCTTAGACCAAGCTAAGCCTTCTTTATGACAGGGTATTTTTTCGAGATAGTTGTCTTTTACCTTATTCTTCATTATTCTTCATTTTTTTGCTAAAGATTGTGAATTTTAAAACAGCTAAAATGATAATGCCGAATAAGAGAAGTCCGCCAATATTTGAAACTGCGGGTGATACAAAGCCTGAAAGGTCGATAACCTTATCTATACCTACAATAGCAAATACCGCTAAAAGAATACCAACAAGGCCTTCACCTGCAATCATACCTGAAGAGAAAAGTATACCTTCGTTAACGACAGCTTCCTTGTTTTTCTTATTGTTAGTAATCTTTTCAACAACCAAGCGAACAAGGCCACCCACCATAATGCAAGCGTTAAGCTGAACGGGGAGATATACACCAATAGCAAACGGAAGAACAGGGATACCTATAAGCTCAACCACAACGGCAATAAATACACCTGTGAATACTAAAGCCCAAGGAAGATTACCGCCCATAACACCTTCGATAATAAGCTTCATAAGGGTTGCTTGCGGAGCTGCCAAAGCATCACTACCAAAGCCCCAAGCTTTATCAAGTAAGAATAAAGTTCCGCCAATAGCAAGTGCGGCAGAAACAACACCAATAACCTCACCATATTGTTGCTTTTTAGGAGTAGCACCTAAAATGAAGCCGGTTTTAAGGTCTTGTGAAGTATCGCCTGCGATAGCCGATACAATACAGATAATAGAGCCAATAGCAATAGCACTAACCATACCTTTAATACCAGTACTGCCTGTAAACTTAAGAATGAGTGTTGCAATTAAAACTGTTGCAATAGCCATACCTGAAACAGGGTTGTTAGAGCTACCTACAAGACCTACCATACGTGAAGAAACGGTTGCAAAGAAGAAACCGAATACAACGATGATAAGTGCGCCTATGGGATTTACAGGAATAGCAGGGATAAGCCAAATAAGGAGGGTGAGTACAACAATTGCTATTAGTACAACCTTTATGTTCATATCCTTTGAGGTGCGTTCGTTTGAAGCAGCACCTGCACCGGACATACTCTTCATAGCGCCCGAGAAGGTTTTAACAATAAGCGGTAAAGATTTAATAAGGCTTATAATACCACCTGCAGCTAATGCGCCTGCGCCGATATAACGGATATAAGAACCCCAAATAGCGCCTGCGCCACCTTCGGCAAACATTTGACCGATTGTAGCATCAACACTTGGATAAAGAATGCTGTTTTCACCAAAAAGAACGATAAGCGGGATAAGTACTAACCAGCTGAGTACACCGCCGGCAAACATATAAGAAGAAATACGTGGACCGCATATATAACCAACACTCATTACAGCGGGGTAAATTTGGGTGCCAATTTCACCTGCAAAGCCTTTAACGCGGCCTGAAATTTCACCCGAAACTACTTTAAGACCGTCAATTATAAATTTGCAAATTGCCGAAAAGCCCATACCGATGAATACGGTAGCGGCGCTTGCACCACCCTTTTCGCCTGCTAAAAGAACCTCAGCACAAGCGGTTCCTTCAGGATAGGGAAGAGTGCCGTGCTCTTTAACTATTAAAGCATTACGAAGCGGTACCATAAAGAAAACACCCAAAAGACCGCCGATAAGGGCGATTAAAGTGATTTCTACAATGTCAGGCTTGTCCATTTTACCTTCTGCTGCCCAAAGGAAAAGAGCGGGGAGAGTAAAGATTGCGCCTGCAGCTAAGGATTCACCTGCAGAGCCTATGGTTTGAACAACGTTGTTTTCCAAAATGGAATTACGTCTTAAAATAATACGTATAATTCCCATTGAAATAACTGCTGCGGGGATTGATGCCGAAACAGTCATACCTACACGAAGTCCCAAATAAGCATTAGCCGCACCGAATATTACTGAAAGTAACACACCTAAAATAATAGATGTTACAGTAATTTCAGGCGTTACCTTGCTTGCCGGAATGTAAGGCTTAAATTCAGTTTTGTTTTCCATAAATTAATCCATTCCTTTTTTTATTTTTCATACAACTGCAATTTTACCATATCTTTTGATAAAAATCAATTAAAGTTTACAATTTCGGCTAAAACTTTCAAAATAAGGTTAAAGGTTTTAACTGCCGATAAAATATCAAGCCTTTCGTTAGGAGTGTGAACATCAAATAAATTAGGACCTACCGATATACAGTCAAGACCCTTAATTTTATTAGCAAATACTCCGCATTCAAGCCCTGCGTGGATTGCTTCTATGTTAATTTCTTTATTAAAAACCTTATTAAAACAGGTTTTATAAAGCTCACGCAAAGGGGATTGGGGATTATATTCCCAGGGTGGATAAAAGCCTGCGGTTTCGCTTTCGCAATTGTAATTTTTACCTAAATTTAAAACTTCATCAGTTAAACCGTGAAGGCTGGCTTCCTTATTACTTCTAAGGGCGAAGTGTAACGAAACTTTTGCATCTTCGGTTGTTAGAATACCTAAATTAAGCGATGTTTCGACAAGCCCGCTTATTTCTTCACTCATCTTAATAACACCGTTAGGTAATTCGTTTAACAAGTTTATAATATTCGCAGTAGTTTCATTATCAAAGGCTTTATATTCTGAAACATCACCAAGCTTTGCTTCAATATAAAAATCAGGCTCAATAGGTTTAATTGTATTACAATATTCGGTTTCAATATTTTTAATAAGGTTGAGTATTTCTTTTGCGTTTTGTATACAAAGTTCTACTCCTGCGCTTTGCGGAATGGCATTAGTTTTTGTACCACCCTTTAAAGAAATTATATTAAAATCATATTTTTCTTGTAAGCGATAAAGTATTTCACCCAAAAGAATGTTTGCGTTTGTTCTGCCCTTGTTAATTGCCGCGCCCGAATGTCCGCCCAAAAGACCTTTGATGTTAACGGTAATTTTATGACCTCTTGTTAAGGCTTTTTTTATTGGAAGACGTAACGTAACATCCTGACCGCCAGCACACGAAACGGTTAAAATATCCTCTGTTTCGGAGTCAAGGTTTAGCATTCTTTTAGCCTTTAAAGCCGAGCAGTCAAGCGCACCTGCACCTAAAAGACCAATTTCTTCGTCGGTGGTGAAAACGGCTTCAATTGGAGGATGCTTTATATCGCTAGAAGCGAGTATAGCCATAATATAAGCTATTGCAATACCGTTATCGGCACCTAAGGTAGTGCCTTTTGCCTTAATAAAATCACCTTCACGTAGGAGTTGAAGCCCGTCCTTTAAAAAGTCGATTTCAGTGTCTTCGGTGGCTTGGCAAACAATATCTAAATGCCCCTGTAAAATAATAGGCTCGGCATTTTCACCGCCGTTTGCACCATCTTTAAAAATAACAACATTATCGGCATCGTCACGAATGTATTTTAAATTTAAATTTTTTGAAAACTTTTCGCAGTAGTCGGCGATTTTTTCCATATTTCCCGAACCACGCGGTATATTTGAAATTTCGCTAAAATAATAGAATACCTTTTCTTCTATTGAAGAAAGGTTATAAGGGCTTAAATCAAGCATAGATACACTCCTAAAAAATAAATACGTTGTATTATACCATAATAAATTTATTATTTCAATTAAAACTGTTGGCAAAGCTAAAAATTTATAGTATAATATATTTATAAGTTATAAAATAAGGGTGTATTATGAATATTAAAAAAACCGAAACTATAGGTGTAATCACAGCGGCGCTTTTTACGGCGCTGATGGCGGTTTTTGCACAAATTCCACCATCTACGCATGAGTTTCCAATAACGCTTCAAACCTTTGGAATAGCACTTTGCGGATACATTTTGGGTATTAAATATTCATTCTTTTCAATTGCAGCCTACATTCTTTTAGGTATTGCGGGCGCACCTGTTTTTTCGGGATTTTGCGGCGGTGTTCACCATATAACAGGTCCTGCAGGCGGTTTTGTAATGGCATTTCCCATTTTGGTTTTCTTCTGTGCTTTTTCGCTTAAATTTAAAAGTAAAATTTTTAAAATATCCTTTGGTGTCATAGGTCTTGTTATAATGTATATTATAGGAATAGCCTATTATATATTTGTTACAAAAACACCTTTTTGGACCGCTATTTTAATGTACGCGCTTTTGTTTTTAAAAGATGTTTTCTTTACCGTAATAGCTTTTTTCGTTTCAAATATAATACGCAAACGGATACTGAATAAAAAGTAGCAAAAAACTGTACTAGCTAAAAAAGTTAGTACAGTTTTTTAGTTACACCATATAAAGCCCCGATTTTAAAATCACAAAACCGTATATATCGGATTTAAAGTATTGATAAACTTCTTCGGGAAATTCTAAATATTCGCTTACGGTATAGTCTGCAAGGTTTACTTTCACAATCTTTTTTGAGCCTATATTACAAACATAAGCGTCATCATTTTCTAAAAACAGGCTGCGTGGTTTAGAAAAGGGTGATTTTTTACCGCCAATACGAAGCTCTTCACGCATGGTGCTTAAATTGTATCTTAACATTACATCACATTCGGGGAAGCATGCCCAAAGCGAGCTTTTATATATAATAAAATCGGATGCGTTAAAATTTCGGTAGGAAAGAGTTCCCTGCCATAAGAGCGAGTTATCGGGATTTAAAAGCTTTAAGACACCGTTTTTAGAGTATATAAGCATTTTTCCGTTTTGTAAATGTATTATTCTGTCGGTTATATAATGCTCACATTGTTTAAGTATCTCTTGATAATTGTTGCCGTATTTTGCGCCTAAAAAGGCGTTTTTGGCAACATCGGTTATACGGCCGTTATCAAAGGTTATCATTTTATATCCAACTACAATTTTGTCTTCTAAAGCTTCTTTGCAGTATGAAAACATTATTCCGCCCGAAAGTGAGAGAATTTCATAAACCTGACCTTCGAAAATCTGTTTCATATTTATTCTCCTTTGATTTGAGACATCATTTTTTGTGCAGCTAAAAGCACACCTGCGTGGGCGCTGTGAAAGTTTAATCCGCCCTGCATCCAAGCGGCGTAAGGTGGGCGTAGGGGACCGTCTGCCGAAAGCTCAATAGAAGCACCTGCGGTAAAGGCACCTGCCGCCATAATTACGGGGTCGGTATATCCAGGCATATCCCAAGGCTCAGGCACAACAAATGCATCAACCGGGGCACCGCTTTGCATTCCTTGACAAAATGCAACAAGGTTTTCGGGGGTGTTTAAGGTGACACACTGAATAATATCACCGCGCTTATCGGTTACTTTTGGTGAAACATTGTAACCCAAGGCGCCAAAAAGCGCTGAAGCGTAGACGGCAGTTTTAAGAGCTTCGCCTACTACATGGGGTGCCGAGAATAAGCCTAAATATAACTCTCTTGAGTGGCCTAAGGTAGCACCTACCTCTTTGCCTACACCTGCGCAGGTAAGCCTATAAGAGCATTTTTCAATTAAATCCTTTTTACCTGCAATATATCCGCCGGTAGATGCAATACCACCGCCGGGATTTTTAATAAGCGAGCCTGCAATAAGGTCGGCACCGACTTCGCAAGGCTCTTTTCTTTCTACAAATTCGCCGTAGCAGTTATCTACCATAATTACTGTATCGGGAGATATTTCCTTAACAGTTTTACAAAGAACCTCTATATCGTCAATAGTAAGAGTGGGGCGGGTACTGTAACCGCGTGAGCGCTGAATATAAGCCATTTTGTAACTGTTGCTTTGCAACGCTTTTTTAATTTCTTCTATATCAGGAGTACCGTCAGGCTTTAACTCTACCTGAGCATATTCTACACCGAAATCTCTAAGTGAGCCATCGGTTTTCTCATCGATTCCAAAAACACCTGTAATTGTATCGTAAGGTCTTCCTGTAAGAACTAAAACTTTATCTTTGGGACGAAGTACGCCAAAAAGAGCAACAGTTAGAGTGTGTGTCCCCGAAACAAAATTATGGCGCATAAGTGAATCTTCGGCGCCCATACAGTCTGCCATAACCTTTTCTAAAATTTCGCGTCCGCGGTCATCGTAACCGTAGCCTGTGGAGTGTGTAAAATAGGATTCACTAACCCCGTTATCTATAAAAGCCTTTAAAACCTTTAACTGATTGTATTCTGTAGTGCCTTCAATTTCCTTGAATACTGCTTGGCATTCGGCTAAGGCTTTTTTGTCAAGTTCTAAAAGAGAGTTATCTATATTAAAAAAATTATTTACATTCATTGTTTTTCACCCAATATCCTGCATTATATAGTTTTTGAAATCCGTTTTTCAAATAAAATCCCATAACGCTGTCGCGACAGCATACCAAAAATTCTTTGCCGTAATTTTTAGTTAAAATTCCTCTAAGGGCGGTGGTGCCGTAACCTTTTTCACGGCTTGCAAGACCGTTTATTATAGCGTATTTTTGGCAATTAAAGGTAATTGCGGCGCATTTATCCTTAATTGCAAAATACTGTGCCTTACCACCATTTAATCTTCTGCAATAATCAACCGCAAAATAAGGGTACTCAGGAAGGGATAGCCCCTTAACATCTAAAAGTTCATATAAATCCTTGCTTGAAAGCGAATCGGTTTCTAAAGGGGATAAAATATTAGCCTTGCGGTACATAATATTTATATTTTCGGGCGGATTTTTGCCTATTTTACTGAGTGTTTTACTGTCGCTGAAAACACAGGCGGGGTTTAATACATTTACAAAATTGCAAAGCTCTTCATAGTCGGGACTATTAGCGAAGATTATCATATTTCCATCGGTCATAGAAATAAATGCATCGTTTTCATTCTGTATCCAAAACATAACCGATGTATCATCTTTATAACAGTCATAAAGGCAGTTTATTTTTATAGCTTCTGCCGAAAGGTAATCTAAAAAAGGTATTTTGTTTACAAGAGTAATCATTCTAAATTACCACTTGCAAGTTTTTTAAGCATATATTCGCATAAAGAAATCATACTTTCAATATCTTTGGTATTTACAATACTGTTAGAAGTATGAATATATCTGCAAGGAGCAGATATTGCCATAGTGCGAACACCGTTACCGCTTAAATGGATAGCACCTGCATTGTTTCCGCCGGAAACAAAAGCTTTTGGTTGACAGGTAATACCGCTGTTAATAGCGGCATTGTACATTGCTTTATCATATACTGTCGAGTTATCCATAAAGGATACTGCTGCACCCTTGCCCTGTACACAAACACGGCTCTCATCACTTACACCTGCAATATCGGCTGCGGTGGTAGAGTCTATAGCAATAGCAAAATCGGGCGCTGCCGAAAATGCGGCGGTTTTAGCACCACGAAGACCAACCTCTTCTTGTACTGTAAAGGTTGCATAAAAATCGTACTCGTCAAAATTCTTTAAAAGTGTGATTAAAATAAGACAACCTATGCGATCATCAAGAGCTTTTGATTTAATACACTCACCCAAAATTTCAAAGTCGCTTTGTACTACAGCGCTGTCACCTAACGATACAAGCGCTAATGCTTCGTCGCGACTTTTAACACCAATATCAATATAAAGGTCTTTAGGTGCTTTTTTGCGGTCATCACTACTTAAAAGGTGGAAAGGCTTGCCGCCAATAACACCGCTTACTTTGCCGTTTATTTTAACCTTTTTAAAAAGTAGAGTAGCGTTGTCTATACCGCCAACATTTTTAAATTTTAAATAGCCCTTTTCGGTAATAGAGGTGATTATAAGCCCTACTTCATCGGTATGAGCATCAAGCATAACCTTTTTTGTGGCGGTATGCTTACCCTTTTTAAAGCAAATAATATTACCAAGGTTATCTACTTTATATTCGCAAAAATCCTTAATTTCGTTTATTATAAAATCGCTTACATTACCCTCGTCACCCGAGATACCGTCAATAAGGCAAAGTTGTTTTAACAAATCAAGCATTAAAGACACCTCCCGAAAGGATATATTTTTCTAATAAATCACAAAGGTGAGTAAGGTCACTTAATGATAAAATTTCCACTTCAGAATGCATATTACGAAGGGGAATAGAAATAAGAGAGGTTTTAACACCCTCGCGTGAAATTGAAATCATATCAGCATCGGTAGAAGTTTTACCGCCTGTTACAAAAGTAGAATATGGAATATCGTTTTCCTTTGCAATATTAGTGAGCTTTTGGTTTATCTTCTTTTCTAAAATAGGGGAGTAGGTTATAATACCACCCTCACCTAAAACCGAGCTTTGTTCGGCGGGTACATCAGGACTGTCACCAAAATCAACATCTATTGCAATGGCTTCGTTAGGATTTAGCGAAAATGCGGCGGTAATAGCGCCGCGAAGACCTAATTCTTCACCAGTAGAAAGTGCGAAAGCAACATTTATGGGAAGTTCCTTTTCGCTAAGCCTCTTTGCAAGCTCTAAAAGACAAACAACACCTGCGCGGTCATCAAAAGAACGGCCGCAAACCAAGTCATTTGCAAGGTCAAAGCACTCTTGATTATAGGTTACAAAGTCACCTACCGATACAATATCCTTGGCTTTTTTGCCCAATGCGGTATCAAGTTTGATTTTGGATATAGTATCATACTCGGCGTCACCGTTTGATAGGTGCGGTGGTGTTGAGCAAAATACAGCGGTGATTTTTTGCTTGCTGTGCACGGTTACACTTCTTGAAGGTAGTGCTCTTAAATCTATACCGCCTACAGTGCTTACGGTCAAAAAGCCGTTCTCGTCAATATCGGTTACAATAAAGCCCACTTGGTCAATATGAGCATCAAGCATAATGGTATAATCGGCTTTTCCTTTTAAAAAGCCAATTACATTATTCCCGTTTGTTTTTTTTACTTTTGCGTACTGTGATAAAATTTCACACGCCTTGTCAGCGGCATCGGTAATGTTACCAATACAGTCAAGCTCTGATAAAACGTAAAGTAATTCCTTAATATCCATTATAATTCATTAACCTTTTCTTTAAAGAAGTCGCCGCGGGCTACAAAGTTTGGGAAACTGTCAAAGCTTGCCGATGCGGGCGAAAGGGTAACAATGTCGCCTTCAGTTGCGTTTTTGTGAGCGTATTTAACAGCTTGCTCGATATCGGCAACTTCTATAATTTCGGGCTTGCCTTTATATTTTTTGTCACTTGTGACTGCCTTTTTAATCTTTTCGGCAGTAGCGCCGCACAAAATAAGCTTTTGTACTTTTTCAAGCACATAGGGTACCATAGGCTCGTATGGGATATGCTTATCGTAACCGCCCGCTATTAACCAAACCTTTGGCGGCATAGCCTTTAAGCAAGCAATAGTTCTTGTAGGACTTGATGCAATAGAGTCGTTATAATACTTTACT
>JAFQOJ010000035.1 GCA_017403265.1 Clostridia bacterium | reverse complement strand
TTCAGGTTAGAGAAACTACCAATTTACTGCTTAGAACCTGTAAAAGCCTTGATATTCCCATTTTTATTGTAGGTCACGTAAATAAGGGCGGCGATATTGCAGGTCCTAAGGTGCTTGAACATATTGTTGATACAGTTTTGTATTTTGAAGGTGAGCGTAACCAGTCTTATAGGATTTTGCGCGCTATTAAAAACCGATTTGGGTCTACTAACGAAATTGGCGTTTTCGAAATGAATGAAAGCGGTCTTATGGAGGTTGAAAACCCTTCGGCAATGCTTTTGTCGGGCAGACTTACAAATGTTTCGGGGGACTGCATAACCTGTGTTTTAGAAGGTACACGCTCTATTTTAGCTGAAGTACAGGGTCTTGTTACCGCTACGGGCTTTGGAAATCCTAGAAGAACCGCCACCGGCTACGATTATAATCGCCTTAATTTGCTGTTGGCGGTACTCGAAAAGCGAATGGGCATTTATTTTTCTAATTTAGATGCTTATGTTAATATTGTTGGCGGTATGCGTTTGGATGAGCCTGCTGCCGATTTAGCGGTGGCTATGGCGCTTGTGTCGGGGCTTAGGGATATCCCTATTGATGAAAAAACAATAGCCTTTGGCGAAATTGGGCTTTCAGGTGAAATAAGAACAGTGCCGCGTGTTAATGCAAGAATTACCGAAGCGGCAAGACTTGGCTTTACAAAATGCATTGTTCCGAAATCTGCATTAAAGCAGGTTGGTAATTGTCCCGCTTCAATCGAGCTTATTGGTGTTGCCACTCTGTCGCAGGCTCTCGCACTTATTAAGTGAGTTTGATAAATAGTACGGGCAGTCGTTATCAGGTGAATTTATATTACTGCACATTTCTAAATTGCAGTAGCCATCAATTTGATATTTACAGTTTTCGGCGCATTGTATTAAATTCAAAAAAATCTCTCCTAATGGGTTTTAATAACTATAATCAGTATAAGCGTTTTAAGCGCTATTATTAAAAGGAAAATATTATGGAAAACTTAAACTTTATTATCGGTAAAAATTTACAGATTTTAAGAAAAAAGAATAAGCTTACCCAAATAGAATTAGCCGAAAAATTAAATTATTCGGATAAGGCAATTTCTAAATGGGAAAAAGGTGAATCGCTACCGCCTATTGAGGTTTTTTATAAAATTTCGAAGCTTTATGAAGTAAGCCTTGATAATATTGTAGGCGAAGAAAAGATTAAACCGCGCGAGCTTCCAATGGGGGATATGAGAAAAAGGTACCTTCATATAACCCTTTTAAGCATTTTGGCGGTTTGGCTTATTGCTTTAGTAATATTTGTATTTTTACGAATATTTACCAAGTCACTTTACCCAATGTGCTTTGCGTGGGCGGTACCTGTGTCACTAATAGTTGGTCTTGTTTTTGATGCAATATGGAATAAATGCAAGGGATTGTTTTGGCTTTTATCCTTCCTTGTGTGGAGCTTGCTTTTATGCTTGGCTGTTCAGCTTTTCAAATTTAATATATGTGATATTTTAACCTTTGGTGTTCCGCTT
>JAFQOJ010000034.1 GCA_017403265.1 Clostridia bacterium | reverse complement strand
ATAACATATAGCGCCGTTTTGCCGAGCAACCTCGGCGGTTTTGTCGGTACAGTTATCAGCTACAACAAAGATTGTTATAAGCTCGCTAGGGTAATCCTGTTGTTTTATACTGTCAAGCAAATTACCTATAACCTTTTCTTCATTTCTAGCCGCTATAACTACAGCATATTTATGCATATTCTTTGCGGGTTTAAATTTTCTTGTAAAGAAAAAACCTAGTACGCGGTATATCTTTTTATGAAAAACCATATAGCCTAGTATCGCGCCTATAATTCCGTAAATAACTTTAGCCTGCGGGTACGCACTGCCTATAGCATCTATAACTGTATTAAAAACATTTAGTACCAAGCAAAATATCCTCCTTGCAGTCACATACACCACTATTATATAACAAATTGAGTAATAACTCAACTATAATTTATTTGTTGAAGTAAAAGTTGAAAAATGGTATAATGTCTTCATTGAGGTGACAAAATGGATATTTTAAAAAAATTACAGCAAGAATTTAATTTGAAGCCCTTTCAGGTTGAAAATACAGTAGAGCTTATAGACGCGGGAAATACTATTCCCTTTATTGCTCGTTACCGTAAGGAAGCCACAGGCTCGCTTGACGACCAAATTTTGCGAGAGCTTAATGACAGACTTTTGTATCTACGCAATATGGATGAAACAAGGGAAAAAATCAAAGCATCTATTGAAGAACAGGACGCGCTTACAGATGAGCTTATTGAAGCTATTGAAAACGCTACTACTCTTACCGAGCTTGACGATATTTACCGCCCCTATAAGAAAAAGCGCAAAACAAGGGCAAGCGTTGCTAAGGAAAAAGGTCTTGAGCCTTTGGCAGATATTATTTATGCTCAAGAGCCCGACTGTAATGAGCCTATTATATTGGCAAAAGATTTTATAAATTCAGAACTCGGTGTAGAAACTGCAGAAGACGCTTTACAAGGCGCTATGGATATAATTGCAGAAAAGATTTCAGATGATGCCGATATCCGTAAGCGTATGCGTTTTGTATGCTCGGCACACGGTATTTTAACAGTAAAAGGCACCAAGGAAGATTTAGACGTTTACGAAATGTATGCCGACTATAGCGAAAGCATTGCTAAAATTGCCGACCACCGCATTTTAGCAATAAATCGCGGTGAAAAGGAAGAATTTTTAAAGGTTTCTATCGATTTCGATAAGGATAAGGCTATGTTTATAATAGCTAAAAACCATATTATAGAAGGCTCACCTGCTACCGACACAGTAAAGATAGCTGCAGAAGATGCCTATTCTCGTCTTATATTCCCGTCTATTGAGCGTGAAATCCGTTCAGAATTAACCGATAGAGCAAGCGAATCGGCAATAAAGGTATTTTCTACCAATCTTAAGCAGCTTCTTATGCAGCCACCGCTTAAGGATAAAATCACATTAGGTCTAGACCCTGGATACCGCACAGGATGTAAGGTAGCAGTAGTAGACGGCACAGGCAAGGTGCTTGATACAGGTGTTATCTACCCCGTCCCGCCTAAAAATGATATAGAAAACGCAAAAATTATAATAAAAGCGCTTGTTAAAAAGCATAATGTTGAAGTTTTTGCTATTGGCAACGGTACCGCAAGCCACGAAACCGAGGTTTTTGCCGCAGATGTTATTAAGGAAATAGGCGGTGGTGTTTCTTATATGGTGGTAAGCGAAGCAGGGGCTAGTGTGTATTCCGCTTCAAAGCTTGCAGCTAAAGAGTTCCCCGATTTTGATGTTTCGCTTAGAAGCGCGGTATCCATAGCGCGCCGACTTCAAGACCCGTTAGCCGAGCTTGTTAAAATTGAGCCTAAGGCAATCGGTGTGGGTCAATATCAACACGATATGCCGCAAAACAGACTTTCCCTCGCGCTTGACGGTGTGGTTGAAAACTGCGTAAACTCTGTCGGAGCAGACCTCAATACCGCTTCGCCCGAGCTTTTATCACATGTTGCAGGCTTAGGCCCCGCTGTTGCTAAAAACATTGTTACCTACCGCGAAGAAAACGGTAAATTTGAAAGCCGAAAAGAGCTTTTAAAGGTAGCAAAATTAGGACCTAAGGCTTACGAGCAATGCGCAGGATTTTTGCGTATTATAGATGGTAAAAACGCATTCGACAACACAAGCGTTCACCCCGAAAGCTATACCGCTGCCGAAAAACTTTTAAAGCTTTGTGATCTTTCACAAAAAGACCTTAATACAGACGCTATTAAAAACATTGCTATAAAAGCAGAAGAAAAAGGCATAGATAAGCTGGCGGTTGAATTAGGTGTAGGCGTTCCCACCCTTACCGACATTATAAAGGAACTTGAGCGCCCGGGCAGAGACCCCCGTGATGAATTACCAGCCCCCTTACTTCGCACCGATATTATGTCTATGGAAGACCTGAAAGCAGGAATGGAGCTTACAGGTACTGTTAGAAATGTAATAGACTTTGGTGCTTTTGTAGACATCGGTGTTCACCAAGATGGCCTTGTTCATATATCCCAAATAACCAACCGCTTTATTAGGCATCCAAGCGAAGCCTTAAAGGTTGGCGATATTGTTAAAGTTTGGGTTTTAAGTGTAGACGTTGCTAAAAAACGCATTTCCCTTACTATGCGAAAGGACAAGCTTAATGAAAACTAACAATTTAAAGGGTACACTTATTTTGGGTGTTGCCGCGTTTATTTGGGGCATGGCATTTGTGGCGCAAAATATGGTAAGTGACACAGTTCCCACCTTTACCATAAGTACCTTCCGCTCTTTTATTGCGGCGGTTGTATTACTTATCTTCTGGAAGCTTACAACCCTTAAACTCAAAGAAAATTTCTTCCCCGAAGATAAGATTACAAGGAAAAAATACTACATAGCAGGTCTTGTGTGCGGTGTGTGTCTTACCATTGCTTCCAATTTACAGCAGTTTGGTATGTCGCTTTATCCAAAGGATGCCCCTGCCGAAGCCCACGCAGGCTTTTTAACCGCACTTTATGTTATATTAGTACCAATTTTCTCGGTATTCCTACGAAAAAAGGTTGGGCTTTTAGTATGGCTTGGCGGTATTTTAGCGGCAGCCGGTATATATCTTTTGTGCTTTACAGGCGGTATAGGCGGCTTCTATGTTGGCGATATTATTGTATTTACTTGCTCAATAGCCTTTGCTTTCCATATTTTGTCGATTGATAAATATGTTGGACTGACGGGCGGTATTAAGCTTTCTATAATGCAGTTTTTCGTTGTAGGGGTGTTCTCCCTTATAGGCTCGCTTATATTTGACCGCGGGACACTTACCATTTATGGTCTTATAGACGGCGCTTTGCCCATTTTGTACTTAGGTATAATGTCAAGCGGTGTAGCTTATACTCTTCAAATTGTCGGTCAAAAGTACGCTCAACCCGCCGTTGCTTCTATTACAATGAGCTTTGAAAGCGTTTTTGCTGTTTTAGGCGGTGTACTGTTTTCATCGGGTACGCTAAGCCTTAACGAAATTTTAGGCTGCGCAATAATGTTTGTGGCAATTATAATTGCCCAAATCCCCGAAATTTTACAGAGTAAAAAGGCATAAAAGGAAGCTATCTCATCATTAGTGAGATAGCTTTTGTTTTTAAATTATTCTGTTTCCTTTTCTTTATACACTAAAAGCACAAGTATAATCGCACAAATACCCGAAACTAATTTTCCTATTACCATAGGCGCTACATAGCTACTGTCAAATGCCATAGTAAGTGCAAGGTGGCTACCAAGCACAAATGCCGCCGAAACCGCAAAAGCAGAATTTAATACAGTACCCTTTTTATCCATTTTATCCATTACACCAAATGTGGAAGCGTTGGTAACCATATTTCCAAGTAGTGCCAGCGCCGACACTCCGTTAATGCCAAGCTTTGAACTCAATTTATTTAAAGGCTTATTCAGTAGCTTTGCAACTATAGCCATTAAGGGCAACGCGCCCGAAAGGGTTACACAAGCATTAACGCATATAAAGGCGGCATTTTCGAGTGTATCAAAATGGGGAGTAATTTCTTTTTTGGTTAAGAATGTAAATATTGCGCACACAAGACCGATAATTGCGACTGTTTTCATAAAAAAACCGAAAACAGTAAAGCACTTAATACATATTTTCGGTATGAGTATAAGTGCCACCAAAACAATAACCGAAAAAACAATCAAGGGTAAAAGGTTTATAATAACGGTTAGAAAACCTATACCACAAAACAGTCCTGCCACAAGACAACCAATTGGAATAGTAGCAATACCGCAAAGTAAACCGAAGAAAAGCTCTTTGTGCTGTTCTTGCTTTACAACACCTAAAGAAAACGGTATTGTAAAGGATATAACGCAACCCATCATAGAAGAAACCACATACGCATTGTAATTTCCAATACTATCGCTTTTGCTTACCGTTTGTGCAAGCGTCATACCTCCCATATCGTTTGCAAAAAGGGATGCCGAAAGTATAGATGGATCTATACCAAAAATATTATAAAACCCTTCAAAAAAAGGTGTTAACCATACCCCTATCGCAGGGGCGACAACTAACATTCCAAGCATAGTTAATGCCATAGGGCAAAACAAAGAAAACGCTTTTTCAAATTCTTTACCGACACCAATTTTGTTACCTATTATGTAATCAACCGCACCAAGAAAAGAAAATGCTAATATAACAACGGTGAGTGCCCTCATAGCGCAACCTCCTTAAAGCCGTTATCGGTAAGAATCCATTTAGAAGTAAATCCTGCTTCGGTTGCCAGTTTTTCTGCCTCATCATAATAACTGTCAATTTTGTCTTTGTTATGGCAGTCCGAAGTAAAAACAACGCCGAAGCCTTGACGGTTAAATTCCTTTAAAAACTCCATTTGTGGATACGGAGTAGTACGATATCCGCGGGAAACGGCACCTGTGTTAATCTCAAAAAGAGGGATTTTACCTTTCAAAGCGTGTATTGCCTCAAACCCAAAATTAAGATATTCCTTTGAAGAAGTATCAATAAATTTCCCTTTTTCGTTATTTTTGGTTATAAGGTCAAAATGACCTAAAATATCCGCATTAACCTTTTGGGGCATACTTGCTACCGTTTCAAAATATTTTTTTGCAAAAAGCAGCGCATCTCCGCCAAAATGGGTATTGATACACTCTACCGTTTCTTGTAAACCGCGATCGAACCCAAACACCTTTCCATTAAAATCGAGATAGTGAACCGATCCTATAAGATAATCAAAGTCACCCGTCGGAATATCCGAAAACAGTTCATATTCCAAGCCGCAGAAGATGTCAATAATGCCTTTATACTTTTCTTTTAAAAAGCGTATTTCTGCTTTATAGTTCTTCATATCTTCTAACTTTAATTGATGAGAATAAGAAGAATATTTATTATAAGAATGCTCCGAAAAGCCGATTGAATCAAACCCTTTTTTAATAGCCTCTATAATCATTTCTTCTGGTTTATCTTTTCCGTCTACATAGGTTGAATGAATATGTAAATTTTGTTTCATAATTCACCCCAAATTTAAAAATTTCAATACATTATAATGATTGTTGTTTGTCTAAACAACAATGTTTCGACAAACTGCACTCATTATAGCACAAACAGGTACACTTTTCAACAAAAAAGCCTTAACTACGCAAATTACGAGTTAAGGCTATAAAAAACTATTATTACATATTTTTAAACTTTTTATAACTAATACAGTTTACAAAATTTTCATCATACCTTTTGGCGCTTCTAAAAATACCGTTATCTAATCCTTCGTCAGCAAAAGGATTCCCTTTAACAACAAATAAGGTGTTGAAAATTTTTCCGCCGTCAAATTTATAAATCGGGGTTTTATCACCGTTTCGACTACCTGCAAGCCGCCAATTAAAAGGTAATTGCTCCCAATAAATTGTATCGTCTATAAAATAGATTACTGTACGCTTGTTGGCGGTTTTTCTTGGCATAATTATTGTATACTCTTTTTCATCGCAATTTACTGAATACACATTTACAAATTGGGTTTTATTTAAAAGCTTTTTGTCACATTTAAAAGAATCAAATATTTTCATATTATCACCCCCATATACGCATTTTAACATATATGTAGCAAGATTGCAACTTCTGTTAAATTTTACAAATTCAATAATTTCCTAAAGGCATCAATATAAGACTGGGCAGTTTCGGCCGTATCTGCTTCAGCAAAAATACGCAGTAGCGGCTCTGTTCCTGAAAAACGGCAGATAACAAAGCTATCATCTTTAAAATACACCTTGCAGCCGTCCTCATAGCTTACCTTTGTTATATCTTTAGCGAAATCCGGCAATTTCTTTTCCTCAAATATAATTTCATTAACAGCCGCCTTGTATTCGGGTGCAAAACACAGGTTTGCTTCCACCATAACAAATTTTCCGTATTGATTCTCAAGCTCTTCCATAAGCTCGGTGGGTGATTTGTCCGTAACGCTTACCATTTCGGCAAATAGCGAGGCAGCATAAACCGAATCTTTGCCGTGAATGTGGCCGCGAACGGTAAGACCACCGGAGGATTCTCCGCCGAGCACGGCATCAACCTCATCTATTTTAGAGGAAATATGCTTGAATCCTACCGGAACTTCATAGCATTTTTCACCAAAGCTTTCAGCAATTTTATCCAGCATATGAGTGGTGGCAAGGTTTCTTACCACGCCACCCTTCCAACCTTTGTGCTTTATAAGATAATAGTAAAGCATACAAAGAATCTCGTTGGCATTTATATAATGCCCGTTTTTGTCGATTATTCCCAAACGGTCGCCGTCGCCGTCCATTGCAATACCTAGGTCATAACCGTCCTGAACCACTTTGTAACGTAAAGCCTCCAGGCTTTGCTTACTGGGGGCGGGCATAACACCGCCAAAATAGGCATCCTTGTTGCTGTTTATGGTGTCAATAGTGCAACGGGCGGTGTAGAATATAGCCAAAATAGGATAAGCGCCCGAACCATGCATAGAATCGAAAAGCACGCGGAGTCCACGCTCACGCAAGGCCTTCATATCTAAAAGATTCATAATATCGTCAAGAAAATCGTTAAAAGGGTTTTTAAGAAATACGATTTTTCCTTTTTCCACAGCGCAATCAAAGGGCATAAAATCCACTTTATCCCCTTTTGCAATAAGTTCTTGCAAAGCTTCGGTCGTTTCAACGGGGGCATCTCTGCCCTCCTCTACGATAAGCTTTATTCCGTTATATTCGGCGGGATTGTGGGAAGCGGTAATTTCTACTCCGTAATGAAGGTCTTTTTTCTTTACGGTATGCATAACCATAGGCGTTGGAACGGAACGGTTCATAAACCAAACTGTAAAACCGCCTGCCGCCAAAACCTCAGCAACCCATTTTGCCGCACTGTTTGAAAGAAACCGACGGTCATACCCAACTATTATGGGCTTCTCCTTTTTATTCTCTTTTTCAGCCAGTTTCACAATACCTGCAGCCACCCTCCGAATGTTTTCACAAACGAAATCCTCTCCAATGATTGCGCGCCAGCCGCCCGTTCCAAATTCTATCATAAAATCTCTCCCTGATTTTTTATATGGATATTCTACCACAATCATTTTCTATTTTCAATACGTTTGTCAACCAAAATTTACATTTTGCTGTAAATTTTGGTTGACAGGCATAAAACTCACACCCGTAGAAAAATTAAAAAATGACACTTTCGGTTTGAAAGTGTCATAGTAAGTTACATAACTAAAACTTGTCAAGATTAGTGGACAGAGAAAAATTGAGAAACCAAAAAGAAAAGCCACACCGTTGAGGCACCCTCCGTAAGGAAGGTGCCTCAAGTTTTATAAAACCGATTTATGTCATAAATGCAAAATTAGAATTTTCTAAAATATGTCGGTGAATGTCGGTTTTGTTTTATGTATAATATTCTTGAAAAATAAAAAATAAAGGAGTATTATAAAAATAAGCTTTTTAAATGAATTGTTTTCTGCTGGAGTGGGGGTGAGAAAACACCTAATGCACCCAAATGGAATAAATGGATACATCGTAATTTAAGTGATAATCATTGCCCGGAATGTTTAATGCTTGATGGTTGTTGGTTTTTAAAGGAAAAAACTCCAAAATGGCCACATCATCCGTTTTGCCATTGTGTTTTGGAAGATATCCAATACAACGATGTACTAACCAAATGTACATCTGACAGTGCTTATAGTAAATTTGATATCTACTTATTTAACATTGAAGGACGATATACTGATGCTAAGAAAAAATTATTTGAAGACTGGGGATATACGTTAGACGATGGAAAGTGGTTGCAAAGCGAAATTAATAAACAGGGGTTAGAAAAGTATATTTCGGGTGACTATGAAATTGGTTGTTTGGATGAATATGGTCAAAGAATAAGTATAAGAGTAGAAATTCCTCGAAAAGATCATGAAGGGAGAGTATCCTTCATAACCGGTTGGATGGCACGACCTGATGGGCATATACAATTAGCAACACCGTATGGAGGGAAATAATATGAAGTATCTTGATTGCGTTGAACTTATTGTTGAAAAAGAAGAATATGCCAAACAAGGCGTTCACAAAGGGATGCAGGGAATTATATGGTTAGAAGAATCAATTAACGGGACTTGGGATGTCTTTTTTGACCTACGGGGTGATCATGCCCCAATAGGTGATATCGCCATAAAAGAGGAAGATTTAAAGCTTATTGCTAAAACGGATGTTGAAATCAACGAACGAATAAAAGCACAATTTGATAAATAACTATATATTTTACAAAACAATGTACCCGTCTCATAATAATAAAACTTTTTGAATTCTGAGATAGGTGATGTTCAAAGTATGTAACCCACTATGACACTTTCATTTTTTGAAAGTGTCATTATTATATACCAAAGGGAGACGACTTCCTTACGGAGTGTCTCCCTTGTGTGACTTTTCTTTTTGGTGCCGCTGGCCGGACTTGAACCGGCACGATATCGCTACCGAGGGATTTTAAGTCCCTTGTGTCTGCCTATTCCACCACAGCGGCATATTACATATAATATATTATTTATCGCTTTTTGTCAAGAACTTTTTTTAAAAAAGCTGTTAAAAAGTCTTGACTATTTTAGCATTTTGTGTTATTATAATTTTCGTTCTAGTGCGGGTGTAGTTCAACGGCTAGAATCCCAGCCTTCCAAGCTGGTTGTGTGGGTTCGATTCCCATCACCCGCTCCAATGAGAAAGCATCAACATTTATGGTTGGTGCTTTCTTTTTTTAGTTTGTTTCTATGGAAATATGGGCAAAAATACATGGGGCGGTAAATCATGCTGTATTTTGTACGTTATAGTAATAATTTTATTAAGCTTTAATATTATGCATTTTAAACTGATTACAGAATTTCTTATACTACTAATCTATTTATTATTGGAATTTTTGATAGTATATACGAAGAAATGAAGGATACGGTATAAATTGCTAACGTTATCACAGGGATTGCTATTAGCGGGTTAAAATCAATAATTTGCACATTCAAAGTTAATTGATTAAAAAATATCATATGTATAAGATAAATTCCAAAGGATTGTTTAGAAAAAGTAAGTATTACTTGGTTTTTAAAGCTATCCTTATTTATAACAACAAGTATAAAAATAGCAAAAGCAGAAACCGCTATAAAAATGCTTTTATACCAAAATAGCGGTGTATACTCTTCATTCATTTTAGCTGACAAAACACAAGTACCAATTATTGTTACAAGGGTCGAAATTATATAAACACCCATACAAAGCAAATTTTTCTTCAAGCTACTGCCGGTATCTTTAAGGCGCTCATATAAAATATGCCCCGCAATAAAATATCCCAAATAATAGGTAGCGTTTATAATGGGTATAGGGTAAGAAATATCCACATTTGTATCGGTTATAATTCTTATTAAGGGAACATAAATTGACCCAAGCCCCGAGAATCCAAGCCACAATCCGAGAAACAGGTTTTCCTGTAAACAACTCATATTCTTACACATATTTTGAATAAACGGTAAAGCAATATATATACCTATTATTGCATACATAAACCAAAGATGACGTGAAGTTTCATTAGCATTTAAAAAGGAATTTGCCATCGCTTGCTTTAGTCCCTTTATTTTCCATTCGTTGTTGAATAAGAAATAAATAATACTCCAAATAACCAAAATAAGAGTGAATTTTAAAACTCTCTGGAAATAGCTTTTAAGGTTAAATTCTTTCTTAATTAAAAATATACCGCTAACCATAAAAAACAGCGGAACACAAATTCTTGAAAGCGAATTATAAACTACTGCCGTGTTAAAATAAGCGGCAGAAATTTTTGAAAAACTGCTTATATAGAAGTTTGAAACATGAATCATAACCGTCATAAAAATTGCCAAAACGCGAATAAACTCAATGTTGATTTCTTTTTTTACCATATTCTGCCTCCTATCTGCTAGGATTATATCATATTGCACTTTTTTTAACAAGTGATATTTAATCACTAAAAAAGAAGAGCCTTTTTGTTGAAGAAACAAGAATGATATGATATTATAATTATATAAACTATAAGGCGGTGTGAAAAATGCAATCAGCATTACAAAATTCTTACAAACTTTTAAAGCACAAAAATCGCCTTACCATAGGCTATTTTGGTGGCTCGATTACCTGCGGTGGCTCGGCAAAGCATATTATTGAAAAAGGCAGAAAGGTGCCTGAAAAACAAGGTACTATTGCGGATTCATATGTAAACCGCACATCTGCTTGGATAAAGAAATTATTCCCCAACGCCGAAATTGAAACCGTAAATGCAGGTGTCTCGGATACGCATACTCAGCTTGGTCTATACCGTCTTGAAGGTACTCTTATGAACACAAATGGCCACAATATGCCCGATTTGGTATTTATTGAGTTTACTTCAAACGATTGGGTTTACGGTGAGCATACAGTCCAAATTATAAAGGCGGAACTCGAATCCCTTATTATAAACATACGTAAAATTAACCCCTTTGCAGATATTGTAATTATAGCTACAAACACCCTTGAAATGCAAAATTGCCCTAAAAAGCTAGCACACAAAGAGATTGCAGACTATTACAGTCTCCCGTTTATTGACGTTGGTGCAGCACTTCAAAACGCAAAGGAGACAGACCCTGAAAGCGCCCATACCGAATCGGGCGAAAAGGGTACCCTTAAATACACCGTAGATGACCTGCACCCCAGCGCACTCGGGTATGCGGTATATTTAGAAGAAATCAAAAAGGTTCTATCTCCCCACCTTGACGGTGAAAACTGTGGGCACGGCATTATTGACCACACAAAATCGGCGCCGACACCACTATCAAAAGAGCTTTATATCCCCCGCATAATAGACGTCGACGATATAACCGCTCCCGCCGATGCCGAAATAGCCCAAAAACCTTTATGCGTACAATTACACGGCACTTTGCTTGACGATATTTACCATTATCATGTAGTAAAAAACTGCATTGTTCTAAAGCAAAACGAAACAATAACCGCCGAATTTGCGGGTGGAGTTTTGGGTATTCTTGTAGCAATGCAAAGCAAAACCGATGTTGGTATTCTCTATAGGATTGACGGCGGCGAATGGCTAGAATTTAGTATTAACGATTCGCAACTCGGCTTCCAAAGATATCCCCACACGCAAGCCTTTTTCTTAAAAGCAGGGCTTTCAAAAGGCAAGCATACCGTAACACTTAAATCGGTAGCCGAAAAACCGCTTATCTTCGGTGCATTTTTAGCACAGTAAAAAATCTACCCGCTCACCTTTTGGTAAGCGGGTTTTAAAATGTATTAAACAAATTATATATAAGTGCTTTTATTAAAACTTCATCTCAGTAAAACTCAATAAATCGTTAGGTGTTACCGATAAACATTTCGCAATACAAGCTAACTCGTAATCGGTCACCTGACGATTATTTTTTTCAATTTTGCTTATCATTTGTTGGTCAATATTTACATTCATAGTTTGTAATTTTGCAGCTAAATCACTTTGAGATAATCCTTTTTCTTCTCTTAACTTTTTAAGTTTTTCAGCAATAATGTTTTTATTATCGTAATAACAAATTTTCTTCATGATATTATCATACCCTTAATACGTCATATTAACGTATTGACAATAACATAAATTTGTGGTATTATTACGTTACATTAGCGTATATAAGAAATATATGCATTTATAGGGGGATATTTTATGTTTAAAAATATTGGTAGTAAAATAATGAAATTAGCACAAATTTATTGTTGGATAAAAATTATTATATCAATTTCTGTTGGTTTGGCAATGATAATATTAAGATACTTATTTACATATTTGTCAACTTTGTTTCTCATTTATGGTATTTTATTAATCATACTTGGTCCCCTTATATCATGGATTGGTTCCTTTCTACTTTATGGTTTTGGTCGATTAGTAGAAAATTCCGATATTATCTCAGGTAGAAAATAATAGTAAAAAAAGGGGACGGTAGCGCAAGGCAAAGCCTTGCGAAGTAATAGGTAAAAATTCAGAGGTAAAAAGTTTTGGAGAGACAAGGGAGACAAAAGGACGGTTCTCTTGTCTCCTTTATTAATCTATGCCGTTGTAACACCTTACCTAGAAAAGACAGGGAACAGTTCTCTGTCTTAGGTGAATAAATATCCACCCGCGTAGCGGGGGGTATTTCATTTTCAGGCATAGCCCTAACCGATACTGACGGCACACAAGTGCGCTTTTATGTTGGCCTGACAGCCATGCAAAGATTCCTAGCCACCCGTAAACGGGTCAAGGGCGTAGCCCTTGTCGTTTAAGGGGGTTACAGTGACAGCGAAGATATTATAAAATATGTGAAACTTGCCGTCAAATTGAAAACGTAGTTTTCACTCTTTGGCGGCGTTTTAATAAAATTTAATTTTCGTCACCTAAGGGGGAATCGAAATTCCCCCTTTAGGCGAATCTTTCCGCCCTTTCTTTTCGCCTACACAAGAAAGGGCGTGCCCGTCGCGGCATGAGCGACGATATAAAAATTTATCTTTAACAAAATTGTTCATCGGTTAACCTTTTTTGAACCACGCGACTATCGCGTGGTTTTCGTTATACAAAAATTAGACGGTGCTAATTAGCGCCGTCTTTTAGTTTGCACTGCGTTCCATCGTGCTTAATTTCGTAGTTTTCCTTAAGTATTAAATCACTTATAAACACAAACTCATATCCCTCGTCTTTAAGGCATTTGAGGATGTTGGGCAATGCCGCAGGTGTATGGTCGGCGTCGTTATGGAAAAGCACAATACTGCCGTTTTTAACCTTGTTTGTAACCCTCTTACAAATGCTTTCAGGTGTGGCGTTTTCTTTCCAGTCAAGTGAGTCAACATACGAAACAAAAGTAATATAATATTTTTTGTTGTTTTCCCCTCTAGAGCGGACTTTGTCCGCTCTATTCACCCCCTTTCAATCGCCTTTCGGTTTGAAACTCAACTGGAGGTTTCGTTTCAAATTATCAAATTTTTTGCAATGTTTTGTGTTTTGCTCAATCTTCGATTTTATTTTTAAAAGTGCAAACGGGAGCAGAGCAGAGTGGAGTGAGCAGATGACAGAGTTTCCCCTTGCAAAAAGCAAGGAAAAACTCTAAGTAATGAAACGGTGTGCTTTCGCTTTCGTTCCGTTCGCATTGTGGTTTAAGAGTTAGGTTTTTTCATTGCCTACTATCGCAACCCTTTCGGGAAATCTCACTCCGCCCTTGATTTTATACAATAGTTCCTTTTTTCAGAGTTTCTACCCGCACAGTTCTCTTTTTTTATATGGCAATTTACTGACAACCTTTTCCATTGACGACAATTTGAGAAACCACACTCAAACCGCCGAGACGATTTATTACTTATGCTCGCCCACACACGAATTATTTTATGGTGCTTATCGGTGTTATGCACCGCCTAAACCAAAGCATAGAAAAAAGTCCTGTCAATTACTTACCGACAGGACTTTGATTTTTTAAGTGCTTTATCATACTTATATCAAAGTTCATTGCTTATTGGGAAGTAATGAACTGCGACTTAATTCCAATTCTGTGGAATTAGGTCTTTTTTTATTTAATTTGATTTAAGTATGTAAAACCTTTTTGAAAAACGAGAAACAAGCACCACACTCAACCCACAGTTGCACTGTATAAAACTGATATGTTATACTAATTACAAGAGAACTATGCTATAATACACTTACAAAGTACTTTGAAATAATTTTATAAGGTGGTTTTTCTATGTTAAAAATAGGAGATAAGATTAAATCTTTAAGAAAAGCACAAGACATAACACAAGAAAAATTAGCAGCATATCTTAACATATCATATCAAGCAGTAAGCAAGTGGGAAAACGGCACAGCATTACCAGATATAACTCTTGTTCCACAAATTGCAAATTTCTTCGGTGTATCTGCTGATGAACTGCTTGGTATGAAAGAAACTGAAGAAACAGAAGAATTGAAAGAGTATGAGAAGATTTATCACGAAAATAAACGACTTGGAAAAATGTTCGACAATATTGTTTTAAGTCGTGAAGTGCTTACGAAATATCCGCGAAATTATCAATGGATGCTAAACCTATCATATCCTTTAATGCAATACGATGATACCGATGAGCATCATAAATACAGTTTAGAACACAGTTTTCGTGAAGAAGCAATAGGTATATGCGAACGAATTTTAGAAGATTGCACCATTGAGCCAATAAGGCACAGTGCTATTCAGATTTTATGTTATGGTTATGCGGATATCGGAAAACAAGATTTGGCATTAAAACTTGCAAACGAAATGCCAGATATGTTTTCAAGTAAAGAACATTTACTTAATCACATATATAAAGGCGAAGAAAAAATTAAAAGTTGCCAAAACACTTTAATGGCTATGATAGATATGAGTGCATCAATAATTTCAATGTTATCTTCACCTGAACTTATGGGTAAAGAATTAACTGTATTAGAGAAAATTGATTTAAAAGAAACTGGAATCAATTTATATAAGTTAATTCTTAAAAAAGATGAAAACAGTTTATTTTATAATTGCCGCCTGTGTCGAATTTATGCGGAATTGGCACAGTTGTGGTGTAGCATAGGTGAAAATGACAAAGCAATAGAATATTTATTACTTACAGAAAAAACTGCTGTCTCCTATGATAAATGTGTTGATTTAGGAGAACAAAGTTATAAATCATTACTTGCTAACCGTTGCACATTTAATCCAAAATCAGTAGGCAAAAACTTTGAAGATACTGAAACACAAATACTTATTAAAATACTAAACAACGATGTTTTTAATGAGTTGAGAAAAACAAAAGATTTTATTGAATTGCAAAACAGATTATTATCATATAATTAGAAAAAAGATATGAGAGAAAACAAAATCTCTCATATCTTTTTTTGTTCGTTGATTTCCTTTTGTAAGGTTTCATATAGTGCTTGAACATCTTGCTCTACTGCTTTTCTTTTTTGCTCTAAATCGTAAAGTGTTTCGTTCATTTTCGTTTGCTCCTTTCGTTTTCTTTGCAATAAATATGAATGATATTTTTTGCAAATGCCGTCTGCAAGACCTTACAGGTTTAGTATAAACCGTAGTAAGTCATATTTCTGCCGAAATAAAACCAGATTCCACATACTGATTTTGTAGAGCAGAGATATGACCGCACGAAAAGACACCGTTTCCCAAGTGGTTTTTCGTAAGGTTAAAACGGCGACACCTTTCCTTTCGTGTGTGTTGCCGTTCCTTTGCTCTTGATTTCAAAGCAAAGGAGTTTTTGATATGAGCAATTATGCGATAATGCGATTTCAAAAATATAAAATCGGTAGTGTAGCAAATATTGAGCGACACCAAAAATATAGAGAACGGCTGCACAACCGAGCACACCCCGAAAGAGAAAAAGAAAATATTTCATATAGCCAGTATAATGAAACAATGAGAAAGACTTTAAAAAGAGCAATTAAAGCTCAAGAGAAAGCAACAGGCAAAAAGGTGAGAAAAGATGCCGTTGTATTAACTGAATTTGTTTTAACCTTTTCGCCTGAAATGGAAACCCAAATTGATAAAAACGAATGGATAAAGGCGAATGTTAAATGGTTGTGTAAGACCTTTGGAAAAGATAAATTACTAAAACTTTATACCAATGCAGATGAAAAAACTTTTCACATTCATGCTTATATTTCTACTTTTGATAATGGCAAGTTTAATGCAGGTAAGTATTTTGGAAAGAAATCTCAAATAATTGCACTACAAGATAGTTATGCAGATGATATGGCACCGTTTGGTCTTGCTCGTGGCGAATCCAAAGAAATAACCAAAGCAAGACACCAAACATTACACGAATGGCACAAGGTAGAAAGTGAAAGATTGGAAAAAGAACTTGTTGAAATGGTAAACAATGTTTTATCTGATGAAAAGGAAATTGCACCGCAAACCTTTGAAAGTGATATTTTTGATGAATTAAGGTAGGTGGTAAATGTATGAGCAAAGACTACACTATTGAAAAACTGCACAAAGTTTATAATGTTGAGAAATGGAAAAAGGCACTCCGTATTGCAGAGATAAGAGCAGAGAAACATTGCACCTATGAGAAAGCGGAAAAAATCTATAATGCCGAGCAAAGTAAAAAAGGGCTCTATAATAAATGTTGGGGTAACCAAGTAGAGCCTACGAAGAAAAATTGAAAAAGAAATAAAAAAAGTAGAGCATATTTGGAAGAAATCCGTTAAAATGGAATTGTCCAGAAACCATGAACGGAGAACCAAATATGCT
>JAFQOJ010000033.1 GCA_017403265.1 Clostridia bacterium | reverse complement strand
CTGCTTTCCGTGAGATGATCTGTGCTGACACAGTAGAAGAGCGCGAAGCTGCTCTCGCTAAGATTCTTCCCTACCAGCAGGGCGACTTCGAGAAGCTTTACGAAGCACTTGAAGGCTATCCCGTTTGCATCCGTTTCCTTGACCCGCCTCTCCATGAGTTTGTTCCTACTGAAGAAGCTGACATTAAGGCTTTAGCTGATGCACAGGGCAAAACTGTTGAAGATATCAAAAATATCATCTCTTCTCTCCACGAATTCAACCCAATGATGGGTCACCGTGGTTGCCGTCTTGCAGTTACCTATCCTGAAATTGCAAAGATGCAAACTGCAGCTGTTATCCGTGCAGCTATCAATGTTAAGAAAGCTCATCCCGATTGGAACATCATTCCCGAAATTATGATTCCTTTAACCGGCGAAGTTAAGGAACTTAAGTTTGTTAAGGATGTAGTTGTTGCTACCGCTGATGCAGAAATCGCTGCTGCAGGCGCAGACCTCAAGTACGAAGTTGGTACCATGATGGAAATCCCCAGAGCTTGCCTCACTGCTGATGACATCGCAAAAGAAGCTGAATTCTTCTGCTTCGGTACTAACGACCTTACCCAGATGACCTTTGGCTTCAGCCGTGACGACGCTGGTAAGTTCTTAACCGCTTACTACGACACTAAGATCTATGAAAACGATCCATTTGCTAAGCTCGACCAGACCGGTGTTGGTAAGTTGATGGATATGGCTGTTACTATGGGTAAAAAGACCCGTCCTGAAATCCACTGCGGTATCTGCGGTGAACACGGCGGCGACCCTGTATCTGTTGAGTTCTGCCATAAGATTGGCCTCGACTATGTATCATGCTCACCATTCCGCGTTCCGATCGCACGCCTCGCTGCAGCACAGGCTGCTATCAAGGATATGAAATAATAAATCATATTTATAAAGTACAATACGCCCGAGTTCCTTCGGGCGTATTGTTGTAAATCAGGTTATGATGTGATATAATTTACTTGAATGTGGAGGTAGATAGTATGCTTGAAAATAAACTCGGTATTACAGACAGTGCAGAACTTGCCCGCCAAGAAGAACAAATTAGCAAGAAAAAAGCATTAAGTCTTTTTGAAGGCGGAATACTTGATAATTTAGAAGCAGGTAAAACCGCCTCTCTTGTGTCTATTCATAAGGCATTGTTTGAAGATATTTATGATTTTGCGGGTAAAATACGTACTGTAAATATTGCAAAGGGTAATTTTAGATTTGCACCTGTTATGTATTTAGAAGCGGCTCTCCAAAATATTGATAAAATGCCTCACTCTACTTTTGATGAAATTATAGAAAAATATGTTGAAATGAATATTGCCCATCCGTTTCGTGAAGGCAACGGCAGAACTACTCGCATTTGGCTTGATTGTATGTTAAAAAAAGGAATCGGCAAGGTTGTTGACTGGAGTCGAGTCGACAAAGAGGATTATCTTCTTGCTATGGAACGCAGTCCTATCAGAGATATTGAAATTAAACATATCTTAAAAAACGCTTTGACTGATAGAATTAATGACCGTGAAATGTTTATGAAGGGCATTGACCACAGTTATTATTACGAAGATTATACAACCTTTAAAACGGAAGATTTATAATGCAAAACTATCCGCCCGAGAAATCGGGTGGATTTTCTTTGCATAAAACTTGCAAGTTGAAGTTGGATATGCTATAATACTTTTCAAAAAATATGCCTTAAGGAATATGTATGGATATAATACCACAGATAATTGGATTACTTGCGGTTGGAACTTTTCTTTTAAGTTACCAGCAAAAAAAGAGAAGCAATATTATACTTTTTAATACCGTTTCACGCTGTTTATATATTTTACAGTATGTATTATTAGGCGCTTTTTCGGGCGCTGTGCTTGATGTTTTGGGGGCTATTTCTTCTGTTATAGCAGGTCGCAAGCACAAAGGGTTTATAAAAAAACACACAAAAGCAACTTTGATTTGTATGAATTCTTGCATAATTGTCCCAGGGCTACTTATCGCATTCGCTAATAAAAGTTGGCTTGATTTATTTTCGCTTACGGGGGTTTTAATGCACACAAGCGCTTTTTGGATAAGTAACGAGAAAATTATTCGTCGTGTATCCTTGCTGGGTTCACCCTTCTGGTTTGTGTACAACCTTTTAAGTCGAGCCTAC
The DNA here is from genome assembly GCA_017403265.1 of Clostridia bacterium. Classification (GTDB taxonomy): domain Bacteria; phylum Bacillota; class Clostridia; order Oscillospirales; family Acutalibacteraceae; genus UBA737. The sequence continues at coordinate 14,711 of JAFQOJ010000033.1, read as the reverse complement.
GGTTCGGCAGTTGGCGATGTTCTTACAATGTGTTCTATTATCATTGCGATGATAAGATATAAAAATTCAGCAACACAAGAAAAAAGAGAATAATCTGCCTTCATGCATTGTAAACAATTAAGTTTTATAAATTTATCCGCCCAAAAAATTTGAGCGTATTTTTATTGTGTTTTGTTATTTATGTGGTATAATACTTAAGGGTGATAAAATGTATAAATATGAAACACATATGCACACTTGCCCCGTAAGTCGTTGCGCAGTGGCAGATGTTAAGGAAAGTCTTGAATTTTATAAAAAAATGGGATATGACGGTGTTTTTATCACCAACCATTTTCTTGACGGAAACATAAATATTGATAAAGAAAAAACTTATGAAGAAAAAATAGATTTTTATTTTTCAGACTTTGAAAAAGGGCTAGAAATAGGAAAAAATCTTGGTATTAAGGTCTTTTGCGGGATTGAACTTTCCTATGGCGGCACCGATTTTTTGGTTTACGGGCTCGACAAAAAGTGGTTTCTAGAGCACCCCGAAATTATGAAAATGAAAAAAAGCGACGAGCTTGCATTTATGATGGAAAGCAAAGCGCTTGTAATTCAGGCACATCCTTACCGTGAAGCTTCATACATTGACCATATACGCCTTTTCCCAAGATGTGTTCATGGTGTCGAGGTAGTTAATGCATGCCGCAGTGATATGGAAAATAAAATGGCAAAAATATATGCCGAGCATTATTCACTTATTGAATTTGCAGGCTCTGATAATCATAGTGGCTCGCGACAGAATAAATTAGCAGGTATTTGCTGTGAAGAACCTGTTTGCAGTGTTGAAGATTTTATAGACAAAGTGAAGCATCACAAAACAAAAATTTTCACCATTACAAATGAGTAACAGTTTATTAGGAGTTTTTACGGAAATTCGCATTTTAGAGAAAGAAGAACAACAAAGTATATATACTGAAGCTTACAAAATATTAACGACCGTGTAAACGGAATAGATAGAATTTATTTTAAAAAAGGTGTAGGGTAAAATGCAAAGATTTTTATGCTGGGATAATTTCCAAATTGAAACAAGTGATAATATAACTGTTTTTCAACATACTCCCCAAAAAGCAAATGTTGCGCTCGCTTGTAACGATGAGTGGGACGGTGTTCACAATGCATATGCTCAAGTAATTAAGGTGGATGACGGCTACCGTATGTACTATCGTGCTTGGGGGCAAAACGGTTTTGTTTTTAAAGACGACAGTATAACTGACCGCAGTTTTATTTGTGTTGCCGAAAGTAAAGACGGTAAGGAATTTACAAAAATTAATGTAGGTAAGTATGAGTTTAATGGCTCTAAAGCTAATAACATTGTATTCTACCGTGACAATGGCAGAAATATGGATACCTTCACCATTTATTACGACCAAAACCCCGCTTGCAAGCCCGAGGAAAAATACAAAGCCCTTGTGCGCGACCAAGAAACCGATATTCTTGATTACTACATAAGCGCTGACGGTTTTAATTTTGAGTATGTAGAAAGAATAGCTGTAAATGGCACCTTTGACTCGTTTAATGTAGTTTTTTGGTCAGAAGAAGAAAAACAGTACCTCCTGTATTTCCGTGGCTTTCACCACCCTGACGGAAGTCTCGCCAACGGCATTGAAGATGTTAACGAAACCACCGATATCCGTGATATCCGTTTAGCTGTAAGTAAGGACTTTAGAAAATGGGAATTTGTTGATTTTCTTGATATAGACGGTATACCTAATAATACTCAACTTTACACAAATCAAGTGGTTAATTACTACCGCAAGCTCGGTACCTTTATTGGCTTCCCTATGCGCTACTGCGACCGCGCGCCTGAAAAAGCCAACTTCAAAAAAATGGCTTATGCAAAAGAGCGTGAAGGTATTATAGAACGCTACGGCAGAGGCGGTACCGCCATTTCGGATACAGGAATTATGCTTTCGCATGACGGTGTAAACTTCATTCTTTCGAAAACTTCATTTGTAAAACCCGATTACGATAGCGGTATGGATTGGTGGTACGGCGGCAACTTCCCTTGCTACGGTCTTATAGAAACTGCTTCTGATATGGATGGTGCACCTAACGAGATTTCATTTTATATTGGCAAAGGCTACCGTGTTAAAAAGGTGGATTTTTGCAGATACACCATAAGACTTGACGGATTTTTCTCTTGGTTTGCAGGAAATGACAGTAGCACCGTTATAACAAAACCCTTTATTTTAGAAAATAGCAAATTAAACATAAACTTCGCAAGCTCGGCATCAGGCGGCTTACAAATTGAAATTTTAGATAAAAACGGTACCGCAATTGAAGGCTATAATAGTGGTATTTTATTTGGCAATAGTGTAAACCGCGAGATTGATTTCCAAAAACGGCTTAGTGACCTTATAGGTCAAGAAATAAAAATCAAATTCACATTACAAGATTGCCACCTTTATTCCTATACATTTGAATAAATTTATTCTCTCACCTTTTTAGTATTCTAAAACAAAATTTCTAATTGATTTATATCAAAAAATCCGCCCTACTAAATTTAGGCGGATTTTTCTTTATTTTTGTGTTTATTTATGCTAAAATAGAAAACGAAAGGGGTCTGATTATATGTATACTATTAATTTAGGTAAAAGCGGATTACAAGTACCTACCATTGCAGTAGGCTGTATGCGAATAGGTAATATGACAGATTATGAGGTATCTAATTTTATTAATACATCGCTCCAGCTTGGAGCAAATTTCTTTGACCACGCCGATATTTACGGTGGCGGAAAATGTGAAGAGGTTTTTGGCAAAGCAATAAGCCACTCAATGCGAGAAAAAGTTATTATTCAAACAAAATGCGGTATTCGCAAAGGTATGTACGACTTTTCTTATGAGCATATAGTAAATTCTGTTAACGGAAGCCTTAAACGACTGGGAACAGATTACATTGATGTTTTACTTCTTCATAGGCCCGATGCACTTATGGAACCTGAAGAGGTTGCCCGTGCATTTTCACACCTTAAAGAAACAGGTAAAGTTCGTCATTTTGGCGTTTCTAACCAAAACCCGTATCAAATGCAATTATTGCAAAATGCTCTTGATATGCCAATCTGCGCAAATCAGTTACAGCTTGGGGTTATGCATACACCGATGATAGATTCGGGCATAAATGTAAATATGTATAACGAAGCTTCAACCGTTCGTGACGGCGGTGTACTTGATTTTTGCCGTCTTAACAATATAACTATTCAAACTTGGTCACCAATGCAATATGGGTTTTTCGAAGGCTGTTTTATTGATAACGATAAATTCCCTGAGCTTAATGCAGTACTCGAAAAAATCGCTAATAAATACGGAGTTTCAAAAACCACAATAGCAATTGCTTGGCTTCTTCGCCACCCCGCAAAAATGCAGCCCGTTACAGGCACTACAAACCTTACCCGCCTTGCTGATTCACTTAAAGCAAGCGAAATTAATATTACACGTGAAGAATGGTATGAAATTTACCGCGCGGCAGGTAATAAATTACCTTAATTAAAAAACAATAAATCAGAGGTGATTAAAATGAAAATAATTATTGCCATAGATTCTTTTAAAGGTAGTTTATCCTCTTTGCAAGCGGGTAACGCTGTTAAAGAAGCAATTTATAGATTAGACAATAAGGCAGAAATACTCGTAAAACCATTAGCCGACGGCGGCGAAGGTACGGTACTGGCACTAGCCGAAGATACTGATTCTCAAATAGTTGAATTAGAGGTTAAAGGTCCTTTATTAAGACCTGTAACCACGAAATATTGCATTTTAAAAGCCACTAATACTGCGGTTATAGAAATGGCATCGGCTTCGGGAATAACGCTTATTTCTAAAGATGAAAGAAATCCGTTAGAAACCACCACTTACGGCGTTGGCGAGCTTATAACGGATGCAATTAAAAAGGGCTGCAGGCGGTTTATTGTCGGTATAGGCGGCAGTGCTACAAATGACGGCGGCGCAGGTATGCTAACTGCTTTAGGGTATCAATTTTTAGATAAAAATGATAATCCAATTTCTCTGGGTGCCAAAGGTCTTAAAGACTTATATAAAATTAAAACCGACAATGTTTTACCCGAGCTTAAAGAATGTATATTCAACATTGCTTGCGATGTTACAAATCCACTTTGCGGCGAAAACGGTTGCAGTGCAATATTCGGTGCGCAAAAAGGCGCTACACCCGAAATGATTAAAGATATGGACACATGGCTTGAAAATTATGCTGAAATTGTAAAAAGCATATCCCCAAAAGCCAATAAAAACCATGCGGGAGCGGGAGCGGCAGGCGGTTTAGGTTTTGCATTTTTATCCTTTACAAATGCTACATTAAAATCGGGCATAGATGTTGTTTTGCAAAAAATAAATATAGAAGCAGATATAAAAAATGCCGATATTGTTGTAACAGGCGAAGGTCGACTTGATTCCCAAACGGTTATGGGTAAAGCGCCTATAGGTGTAGCTAAGCTTGCCAAAAACTATAGTAAAAAGGTAATTGCTTTTTCGGGCTGTGTTACAGATGAAGCTGAGATTTGTAACAAGTACGGAATTGACGCCTTCTTCCCTATTTTAAGGGGTGTTACAACCCTAGAAGAAGCACTTGACACCGACAATGCATATAAAAATTTAACCGCTACAGCATATCAGGTTTTTAGATTATTAATCTAAAAAATGTTATACAAAAATGGTGCAAAGATGAAATTCTTTGCACCATTTTTATTGTCTGTGACAAACACAAAGAATGAGTTCAGTACTCTACCGAACTCATTCAAAAGCAATTTAATATTTAATTTTTAGATACCAATCAAAGCTCAAGCTCGCCGAATTCTTTTTCTAAGGCGATAACCTTATCGGCTGAGCGCATACCGTCGGTACCGTTGTTTTCTGATAACGAGCAAGCCGCACTAGCGCGCGCAAACTTCATAGCGCCTTCTAAAGTTTTATCTTCGTGCGCACCATAAAGAATACCGCTACAATATGCATCTCCTGCACCTGTAGAGCCTTTGATATAACCTTCAGGCAGATTTAGACTTGGAACGGTAAAGCGTTCGCCTGTTTCACAGTCGTAGCCGTAGCCACACTTAGGCGCGTGAATAACTATCCACTTAGAAACGCCAAGTTCTTTTATCTTCTCTATTGCTTCAAAAGCCTTTTCTTCCAAAACAACGCCGTCTTTAGTAATCTCTACACCTGTAACAGCCTCTGCTTCAGACTCATTTATGCAGCAAATATCAGTATATTTAAACGCTGCTTTTACAATATTCTTAGCGCGGTCACTCTGCTCGGAAACTACGTCGATAGAGGTTATCATCCCGCGTTTTTTGGCTTCGGCTAAGATGCGTGCACCGTGGGTGCCGTACTCTTCATCAGGCGAGTCTACCTTCTTCATTAGAAGAAGATACTCAAGCTGGAAGATTTTAGTATCGATTTTATCCCAATCAATATAATCCATTCCAAATTTATCGCTAGCTTCGGGGACAAAGAAGAAGGTGCGTTGCTTGGTATCAGCCGCGTTCATAACCAATGTAACCGAGCTGTTTTCTTCTATAGTAACATTTTCGGTATCAATATTTGGGAACTGCGAAAGCACCTTTTGCAAGTGCTTACCGCCGTTATCTTTACCGATAATGGCGCAAACCTTTACCTTCAAATCCTTGTCGAACTTTGCAAGGTCTAAAATCATATTACCCGTGCCGCCGATATTAAGGCTTGTTGAACGTACTGTGGTCAAAAAGCCTTGGTTAGGATATGTATCAATTTCGTAAAAGATGTCCGCAATGAGCGAACCTGCAACCGTAATACCTTTTTTAGTATTGCTCACTCAATTACACCTCTAAACTGAAGATATTGATAGCTTCCTTAACATTTTCCTTCATTGCTTCAATTGCAATAAGGGGTATATCGTGGTAGAAAACGTTTTCGCCGTCTTTCTTGCTTTCAACAAATTCCTTAACAGCCTTACCGCCTGCTAAAGACATATAGGTGTAGTAGTTAATCTTGCGAATACCGTTACGGATAGAGGTCTGGAATTCTTCCTTAGTAAGACCTGAACCACCGTGCATTACAAAAGGAACATTGATTTTTTCCTTAATAAGCTTAATACGGTCAAGGTCAAGCTTTGGCTTAATCTTGTAAACGCCGTGTGCAGTACCAAAAGCGATAGCCAAAGCGTCAACACCTGTGCGCTCAACAAAGTCCTTAGCTAAATCAGGGTCTGTATAAACATCTTCTGCGCTTTCAAAGGAATCAAGAGTTTCCTGGTCGCCTGCTTCACCTACGCCAATATCAGACTGGAAGATGTGACCAAGCTCTGCTTCAACAGTAACACCTACGCTATGAGCTAAGCGACACATAAGAGCGGTTTGAGCAACGTTTTCTTCATAGTCATCACCCGAAACATCAAGCATAACAGAAGAGAAGCCTAATCTGATAGCCTTCATACAGGTTTCAAGTGACTGACCGTGGTCAAGGTGAACACATACCGGAACCTTAGCCTTTTTAGCCATATCTACCATAATTGGTCCGATAACTTCAATAGGCATAAGTGGGAAATGCACTTCAGCGTGGTTAAGGATAACGCCCTTGCCCGTTTCCTCTGCAGCAGCGATAATAGCGGTTAAAGCTTCAAGGTTTACTGCGTTAAACGCACCAACTGCATAACCTTTTTCTTCGGCATCTGCCATAAGTTCTTTTAATGATACTAACATAATTTTTTCTCCTTTTAATATGTAATTAAATTAAATCTATTTTGTAGCCAAGGTAGTTATCAAATGCTTCGCGAACAGACTCAGCATAATGACCCTTGGTGATAGCGGCATGGTGGCGATAGCCGTTACGTGCCATATAGTTAAACATTTCGTTTGCGTTTTCTTTCTCGAATACAGCGCCCATACCAAAGAATTCTTCAGGAATTTCATCCTCAGTAAACTTACCTTCGGTTACAAATGCACAAAGGTTGCCGTCTTCGGTCTTAAAGCTACCAACAGTAACATCGCCTCTAATAAGCTTGCCAACATTAAGACCAACACCACTGCCATCACCGTAAGACTTCTTGAACATAAGGTGCTGCTCAATTACACCCTTGCCCTCCATCATAGATATAGGAGCAGGTCCGCAATGGAAGAAGATACCCTTATTCATATCGTCCTTATAGTTGTTATTTACATCAAGTAATACTACAGGCCAATTTGCAGCTAGACCCATAGCACGCATCATAACAGCGTTAGTAACATCAAGCTCACAAGCAGCAGCTATACCGCGCTCATTAAGTATACCCATAAGTACGCAAGGAGCTACGCCATAACGAAGCTGTAATTCGTTCCAGCAACGGAATGCCAGAGCCTGTAAATCATAATCTTCGATAAGCTGGTCAATAGCAACACCTAAGCGTGCAAGGTTTTCAAGCTTAATGTCAGGCCAAGCGGAAAAATCAGAAACAGCAAGTAATTCCTTCTTCTTAGCTTCAATCTTTAAGAAATCAGCATTATCCATTAAATCGAAAACAACAGTCAAGTCAATTGTTTCAATATTGATACGCTTGTTCTGGAAAGCAATTTCGTCACAACGAACAGTCTTGAATGCGGTAGTACGAGCGCCGATAGCACCAACATTGAACTTACGCATACCAGCTACTACGCGGCAGGTACCTGCAAAAAGACGTAAATCTTCTTTGAAGGATTCGTCAAGCGGGTCTACGCAGAACTTTTTAGTAAGAGTATATTTGATCTTCATTTGGCGCAAAACATTGCACATAGCCAATTTACCGCACATAGTATCACTGCGGTTAGCAAAGTCCATTTTGTCCATAACGTCAGGACAAGCCTGAACAAGAATCGGAACGTCTACATCCTTAAAAGCAACAGAAGCGCCGTTTTCATCGCCAAAGTTGGGAAGGCATAAAATAATGCCGTCATACTCTCCTCTATGCTCCTCAAGGAATTTTGCATAGAGCTTACCTTCAGCAATAGTTTCAATTGCGCCGTAACGTGTAAGGCTTTCGTCCATGATTATGTAATCATAACCGTTTTCCTCACATACCTTAACCATTTTTTCTCTTGCAGCGGCTACAAGCTCGCCAGGGAAGAATCCACGGTTACCAAAATAGAGCGCGAAGGTGGTTTTTTTCATAGTAATTACCTCCAAAATAAATTTTTACATATATATAATATACTTTTGAGAGTAAAGATTATAGTAATAAAAATCACAAAAAATAGTAAAATGTTCCCACAATTCAAGAAGATTTGTATTGATTTTCCACCTTTGCGGGTATATAATGAAAAAAAGATTTATTTTATTGGGGGTATCTGTATGTCTTATACCGAACTTTTCTCACAAATAGAAGCTTTAAATGAAGAATATCTTTCTTTTTTAGAAGATGTTTGCAATATTGAAAGCCCTACAAATTTCAAAGAGGGTGTGGATAAAACTTCCCAGTACTTTATAAATAAAGCCAATGAAAAAGGTTGGAAAATTGAGGTTTTAAAGCAAGAAATTTCGGGTGATGTAGTTTGTATCACATTAAATCCCGAAGTAAAAGAAAAACCCATTAGCCTTTCGGCACATCTTGACACTGTACACCCCATCGGTTTTTTTGGTTACCCACCTGTAAAACGCGACAGTGAAAAAATGTACGGACCAGGTGTGCTTGACTGCAAGGGCGGTGCCGTTACGGCATTTATGGCTATGGATGCACTTCAAAGAATAGGCTTTAAAAAGCGTCCTGTTATGCTTTTACTTCAAAGTGACGAAGAAGTTAGTAGCAGTACAAGCAATTGCGAAACTATAGACTACGTTTGCGAAAAAGCAAAAAACTCGGTCGGCTTTTTAAACCTTGAAGGGTGTATCGGCAACACTGCCGTTTTACAAAGAAAAGGCATCTTGCGTCTTAAATTTGAAATTAAAGGCAAAGCCGAACATTCTTCCCGTTGTTACCAAGGCGCAAGCGCCATTGCAGAAGCCGCGCATAAGATACTCAAACTTGAAAAATTAAAGGATAAAGACGGTATTACCTGTAACTGCGGTATAATAAACGGTGGTACAGTTGCCAATACAGTTGCTGAAGAATGTAACTTTGTTGCCGACATCCGCTTTGCCACAAACGAACAATACCTTACTGTTATGGAACTAATAGACCGTATTTCACAAAATAGTTTGGTAGACGGATGTAGCTGCATAATAACTAAAATTAGCAGTCGTCCTGCAATGCCGAAAAATCAAATGAATGACGGCTTTCTTGAAAAAATTAACAGCATATTTAAACTGTGCGACCTTGCTCCCCTTTCCGCTCGTTTCGCTATGGGCGGTTCCGATGCGGCATATTCCACCCAAGCGGGTATTCCAACTGTTGACAGCTTTGGTACCGAAGGCGGATTTATTCACTCTATAAACGAATTTATTTATTTAAAATCGGTAGTAGAATCGGCAAAGAAAATTGCCGCTGTTTGCTACGGAATTTAAGGTGCGCTTATGCTTATAAATTTTAATATAGAGCGGCTTGATAAGCTGCTCTACGATTTTTACCTTATAACCGGAATCACGGTAAGCGTATGGGATTCGCAGATAAATCAACTGGGATTTCAGCCCAAGGAAATGCGTAGTTTTTGCCGTGCGATACGCTCTTCACCGAAAGGTGAACAGCTTTGTCTGCAAAGTGACCGCGCACTGTGTATGGAATGCGGAAAAACTGGTAAAGCGGTTTCACGCTACTGCCACGCGGGACTTATAGATACCGCCGTGCCGATAAAATTCAAAGATACTATTTTGGGATATATGATGTTTGGTCAGATAGCCGATAAACCGTCTGCCAATGTGCGCCCTGCATTAGAAAAATTAAGCTCTGATTTAGGGCTTGACTGTGATTATCTGCACGCTCTTTACAGTGAGCTTGAAACCCACGATGCCGAAAAAATAGAATCTATTGCTAATATTCTAAAAATGGCAACCCGATATTTATGGCTTTCTGAATATATAAAAATAGGCTACGACACTACCGCTTCTAAAATAGATGACTATATACACACCCATATAAGCGAAGAAATTTCGGTAAAAGCACTTTGCGAAGCTTTTAATATTTCCAAAAATAAGCTTTATAGCCTTTCGCACGAATGGTTTAATATGTCTATAGGTGAATATATAGCAACAGTGCGCATAGAAGAAGCAAAGCGCTTACTCACTTCTACCGACCTTGCAATAAACCAAATTTGCGCCGCGGTGGGAGTTAAAGACTATAACTATTTTACCAAATTTTTTAAATCATATGAGGGTATACCACCGCTGAAATACCGCAAAAGTCATACTTAAATCCTCATATAACAAAAACTCACCTTCACAAAAGGTGAGTTTTTATGTAACATTTTTATAAAATAAACTCTTGACGGCAGGGGATGTCCCACTTCTTGCCTTTCCAGAAAAGTGTGCCCTTCTTGTCGGTATTGGCTTTTATCCGCAAACGCTCGTTTATAATATCAATTTCTATACTACCGTCAATAATCGGAACGCAGCCGTGCAGTTCTTTTAAGCTGGCAAGGTGCGGTCGAATCTCGTACTCTTCATAGCCAGCTTTAGTTGGGGTTACGCCAAATAAAAATCTACCAAACAAATATAGCGGTGATGCTCCCCAAGCGTGACAGTAGCTTTTTCCGAACTTGCGTCCGTACATGGAAAATTGGTCTTCAGAATCAGGATCATATAACTCCCAAAAAGATGTTGCACCCCGCTCTAGCATACCGCCCCAATAATCACGAACCTTATCGACAATGTATTCATACTCCCCTACCATACCGAGAGCCGCAAGCTCATACATTTTAAAATACGGCGTAACTATAGGCGGCATTTCATCACTCTTTAGCGCTTCTATTATGCGGCGCTTTTTTTCGCCCTTTACATAGCCGTATAAGAGAGCAAAGATATTGGCATATCTTGTTGCTTCATCGCTGACTAAACCGTCTACCGAATGGTGTAAAAATATTCCGCGTTCTTCATCCCAAAAGGTTTTGAAAATTCTTCTCTTTAAAGCTACGGCTTCCTTTTTGTAACGCTGTGCTGCGGCACTGTCGCCAAACAACTCTGCGAAGAAGGCAAGCACAGTTAACGCTTTGTGGAAGAGTATTTGTTCAGCACACAAGGCACCGCCAATGCTAAATTCTCCCCAATCAAGAAAAATCCAGGTTTCGTCATTATGTTCTACAAATCTTTCTTTATTAAGCGTATCAAGCACAAACTGCATTTGTTTTTTTGCACGCGGATATAAACTGCAAATATAGTCTAAATCTCCAAAGTGCATATAGTGGTCATAAAGCGCAATATACCAATAAAAAGTATAATCTATAATGTGGTTAATATGCTTATCAAAAGGTTCTTTGCCTAATAAAAACGTTAAGGTTCGTTGGTTAAGCGGTTTATCATAAAACGAATAGAAATTCATTAAAATTGACTGATAAGCATCCCCCATCCAAGCCCAACGGTCACGTTTTATACCATCTAAAAATACTTCACGGCAAGTTAAATGTAATGTGTAAAGCGCAACATCATAAATTTCATTAATGGTATTATCAGAACAGCTAAATCCGCTTTTGGATTCGATAGGAAGATATTCATACAAAAACGAAACTTCGCTATATGTACAGCCTTCACACTCTATTGCTAAATATCGCATTGCCTGCGAATCTTCAAGCTGTATTTCGGTTTGAGTGTCAACAGTAATCAAATCATAAACTTCACAAAATTCACTGTCTAGCGCTTCTTCCGCGCTCTCACCATAACAAATACGAATAGTGCCATTTCCTTTAATACCTTTGACACAGACATATCCAAAGGTTTCTTTGCCAAAATCATATAATTTCTTATTACCAATTGTTTCCTCGCATACAGGAAACAATTCTTTATATTCAAATACTTTTTCGCCCGGCAATACATTAGGGTCGGTCAAATCGGCAGTTCCAACCGGAACGGTATAAGCAGTTTTGCAATAACTAAATACCATATTTTCGCTAACAAACCAATCTTTATCGCTTTTAATAGCTCCGTCAACAAAAATAGCGGGCAGTTTATCAGGTGAATAAACCGAAACATAAATCGTATATGTACCCTTAGGTAATAAATAAGTATCTTTTTTGCAAGGCGGTAACGGATATACGCTTTGCGGAATGGTTACCTGAATTTGTCCGGTACCTTTAATGAAAATTTCAGAATCTTGTTCAAGTGTAATATCCTTATAAAAATTTGCGCACATATAAGGCTTGTCTATTCTCCAGGATGGCGGAAAAATTATATTTCTACGGGTACGGCGGAATGCTGTTTTACCGCCAAGAAAAATCTCGTAGTCACCCGGATACCAAATCCATTGCGCTTTTGCTAAGGTTTCCATAAAATTCACCCTTACTTTCAATCTTATATGTAAATATTATATCAACATATCTTATTTGTCAATGAATTTATATATTATCCGTTACACCTTAACAGATAACATGATGCCGACCATAATAACACAAATCTCAATATATCACATAAATATTACAGTTATAGTTTTGTATTGATTAAATATGGAATAAAATTGTATCGATTATTTAACCCAAACCTTTACATTAGTGCCTGCTTCAAAATTGGTTTTAGACAAATAAAATCTATTGGATGTTTTTTGAACAATAGCGGAAGATGTTGCTTTCGCTTTGTATAAAGTGTTGTTATAGGATGTTTCATAATAAAGATAATCATCATCAATTTTAAGCACCTTAATATATATAGGGCCGCCTTTTCCTGTGCCCATATAAAAATCAAAAAATGCGCCTTGATTAAATGGATATATCATTGTTGTGCTTACGGTATCTTCTACAGCAACAACATTAACCAATATAAATACTTCTTTCCAATTTTCGTGAAAAACATTAGATAAATCTATTGCTGCTACTTTTTCTTCAAGTGTATTATCTAAAACTAATTTAAAATCAGCCGATAAATCCATATTACCGCCTGTTTCAATATTATCGATTTTCTCGTCAACTTCATTTTTAGTATAGTAATTAGATAAATCAACAGTTCCACCACCCGAATTGCTATCTATATAAGCTTTTGTATCAACATAGTATGTGAAATCTACAACTCGTGCAAATTTATTATCTGTTGTAATCTCCATAATAGGTGAAACGCTGTCTATACCCGTAACAATTCCATCTACAGAAGGTGTATAAGTTTTACCTCCTGCAGTTACTGTTACTATACTAAAATCTTCAATATAGGGTACACCGCCGAATTGTGTCCATTCGGTTGCCGTTATTCCCGTTTGAAGTTGTGGGTAATAAGTCGCATTTACAAAAGGTTCCTCTATCGGTGCGCCCACATACCACAACACCCTATAATAATCGACATCTTCAGTAGGTTTAAATGTATACGAATATTGGTCATAACCACCCTCTGTGTTTAATATCTCATTTCCATTTTTATCATAATGGAATATATAAGCTACTCTAACAAGCTCACCGTTGTCATCTCTAAGAGAGGCTGTACAATTACCACTATAATTTAAATCTCTAAATATGGCACCTATATACATACTATTACCATTTGTATGTCCGTTTAAAGTTACCGTACCGTTTTTATTAAGTGTATAATCTATAGTCTCTATATCCTGAACCAAAAGAGTATCCTCACTAAATTCATAGATATTTACGGTATCATCTTCATCCGTAATACTTGTAAGCCTTAAAGAACATTTATGTGCTAAAGGTGATACATCGTTTACTGTTAATGATTTACCACCGCCGCTCACTGTATTTTCAACAACAAGAGCATTAATTTTGTTATCAACATAGACTTTTTCAGCATAAGTTGATAGGTCTACGGTTTCTCCCGGTTCACCCTTTTCACCTTTTGGTCCTTGAGGACCTTGTATTCCTTGTTCACCTTTTTCACCTTGGATGCCTTGAATACCTTGTTCTCCTTGTTCACCTTTTTCGCCTTGAATACCTTGTTCACCTTTTTCACCCTTATCACCCTTAGCGCCATTAAACAAACCCGCATCCGCATCGTTTCTTACTGATTGCGCTACCGATTCTGTGTTTCTCATAATATCTATTATTTGAGAATACTGGTCGGCAGTCGGTAACTGCGGCTCATCACCTAAGGCATAGCCGCTTTCAAGTACATCTACCTTAACTCTTGTTGTGGTAGCGCGACTATTATCCTTTTCGCCGAAAACCGAAAGCGTAAATGAATCTCCCATTAATACCTCAAAGGGAATATAACATTCATCGTTCGAAACGCATAAGGCGTTTTGGGAGTCGAGCAAAATATTTATAGGTTCTACACCTTCTGCAGAAAATACAGCAGTTTTGCAATATTTCTCCCAACTTTCAGGAAATAAGAATTTTACAGTTTCGTGTTTTTTACTGTCAGAAATCGCACAAGCAAAAGTATCGTCTCTGACAGTTAAAATGTTGTTAGAATGAATTTCAACAATTAGCATAAATTTGCCTCCTTTAATTTTTAATCCTATAATACACAAAAACAGACCGACATTCACCGACATCTTTTTATTTATAATTAAAAAGAGCGGGTAAAATGATATGCACCCCAAAAGTTAGACACTTTTGGAGGTGCATATTTTTTATGGGTAAAACAGGGAGAAAAAACAAAGTATATAGTGCAGAATTTAAAATAGGTGTTATAATGGATATGCGAGAACACCGTTTAGGTTTTAG
>JAFQOJ010000032.1 GCA_017403265.1 Clostridia bacterium | reverse complement strand
TTTGGTTCTCCGTTCATGGTTTCTGGACAATTCCATTTTAACGGATTTCTTCCAAATATGCTCTACTTTTTTATTTCTATTTCAATTTTTCTTCGTAGGCTCTACTTGGTTACCCCAACATTTATTATAGAGCCTCTTTTTATATTCATTTGGGACTTGATCCTTTGGTTCACCCTCTTGCGGTGCCCGAAAGTTGTTTTTGGCTTGGAGCGCCGACAACTTTCGACCGCGGCGCTTTGTTTTGCTCGCTTCATCGTCCACCGGACGCGCTCGCAACCTCACCCATCACTCGCACCATAGTAAGAACTGACTTTTAGTCGGTTCTTTTCTTTTTATATTCATTTGGGACTTGAACCTTCGCTTCTTGACACCACCACTTTAGTGTGTTAAAATTAGGTATCTTTATTTTAGGAGTATTCTTATGGAACGAGAAAAACTAGGAAGCCGTTTAGGCTTTATACTGCTTAGTGCGGGCTGTGCCATCGGCGTAGGTAATGTTTGGAAATTTCCGTGGATGGCAGGACAGTATGGCGGTGGCGCCTTTGTTTTAATCTATTTATTGTTTTTGGTTATTTTAGGCCTTCCTGTTATGATTGTAGAGTTTTCGCTTGGTCGCGCAAGTCAAGCAAGCCCAGTAAAGCTTTATCAAAAGCTTGAAAAGCCAGGTCAAAAATGGCATATTCACGGTTATGTTGCGCTTGTAGCGAACTTCCTTTTAATGATGTTCTACACATCGGTTACAGGTTGGATTTTTTACTACTTTATAAGCTTTTTATCAGGCAAGATGACCGGTATCACCAGCGAGGCTTCAGGTCAGCTTTTCGGCAATATGCTATCAAGCCCGACTATTACTATAGGCTTTATGGCTTTGGTTGTTATATTAGGCTTTTTAATTTTATCGTTTGGTCTTCAAAAGGGTGTTGAACGTATTACAAAATATATGATGGTAGCACTTTTGCTACTTATGATAGTTCTCGCTATAAATAGCTTTACCTTAAGCGGCGCGGCTGAAGGTCTTAGTTTTTATCTAAAGCCCGATTTATCTAAAATTAACGGCAATGTTATTGTTGGTGCTATGAACCAAGCCTTTTTCACTCTTAGCCTTGGTATTGGTTCTATGGCAATTTTCGGCAGTTATATAGGTAAAGAACGCTCACTCCTAGGCGAAAGTATTAACATACTGGTGCTTGATACATTTGTTGCAGTCACTGCAGGTCTTATTATATTCCCCGCTTGCTTCACATTTAATGTTGAACCGGGCGCAGGTCCAAGCCTTTTATTTGAGGCTATGGCAAGCGTTTTCAACAATATGTCCGGTGGCAGATGGTGGGGGTCACTATTCTTCTTATTTATGCTATTTGCCGCTTTCTCCACCATTCTTGCAGTTTTCGAAAATATCCTCGCGTGCGTGCGTGAGCTTACCGATTGGAGCAGAAAAAAAGCCTGCCTTATTTGCGGCGCGGCATTACTTGTACTTTCAGCTCCCTGCGCATTAGGCTTTAACCTAATTTCAGGCTTTGTTCCCTTTGCAAGCGGTTCATCGGTACTTGATTTAGAAGACTTTATCGTTTCTTACTGTTGCTTACCTTTAGGTGCACTTTGCTATCTACTATTCTGTGTTACCAAAAAAGGTTGGGGCTTTGATAAATTTATCGAAGAAGCCAATGCTGGTAAAGGTTTAAAACTAGGCAAATGGATTCGTCCTTATATGACATACATCCTACCGATAGTAATTATCGCAATATTTATTATTGGTATTTTCACCTTCCAGTTTGCCGATAATTTTACCATTTGGGGCTATATAAAATCATTATTTTAGTTAAAATTCAAGTATAAAAACCTAAAAAACACTTCATTTTTGAAGTGTTTTTTGTTGTAAATATAGCAATTTATTGATATAATCTAATTGTACTATCTAAAAAGGTTGGATAACTATGTTTAATTTTTTTTGCGATAAAGATAACAAGCAAGACGGGCGCTATATTGTTGACGGACCCGATTTTAACCATATAAAAAATGTTTTGCGTATGGAAATCGGAGATAATTGTCTTATAAGCTGTGACGGCAAGAGTGATTTATGCCGCATTGATGTCTTTTTGGATGATGCAGTTTGCTTAGAAATATTAGAAGAAGATTATGCCGACACCGAGCTACCCACCAAAATATACCTTTTTCAAGGGCTGCCAAAGGGCGATAAAATGGAATATATTATCCAAAAGTGTGTAGAGCTTGGAGTATATGGAATTGTTCCTGTAGAAATGAAGCATTGCATTGTAAAGCTTGACAATAAAAAAGCCAAAGCTAAGCAAGCACGCTGGCAAAGTATTGCCGAAAGCGCCGCAAAGCAAAGTAAACGCAATATAATCCCAAATGTTATGGAAGTTTGTTCGTTTGCAGAGGCGCTCGAATTCGCAAAAGAACTCGACCTGATTCTTGTACCTTATGAAAATAAAGAAGGTATGGGCGCCACAATTGAAGCTTTATCACAGCTTAAAAAGGTAAAAAGCGTTGGTATTTTTATAGGTCCCGAAGGCGGTTTTGAAAAAGGAGAAATAGAAAAAGCGCTTGAGAATAACGCTAAAATAATATCCCTTGGAAAACGAATTTTGCGCACCGAAACTGCCGCTATTACAGCAGTTGGTATGTGTATGCTTCAAATAGAAATGCTTGAAGGAAACAACAAATGAAACAACTACCAACACTTTACGAACAACGAATGAAATCGCTATTAGGCGAAGAATTTGAAAGCTACTTATCTGAGCTTCAAAATCCGCCTGTAAAAGCATTTAGGGTTAACACTGATAAAATAAGCTTAGAAGACTTTGAAAAAATAAATGTTTTCGGGAAAGAAAAAATCCCTTATGTAGATAACGGGTATTACCTTGATTTTGAAAAGGTAGGAAATCACCCCTACCACCACGCCGGACTCATATATGTGCAGGAGCCCGCCGCTATGGCACCAGCCGAATGTATCGATATAAACCCCGATTGGCGCGTGCTTGATATGTGCGCCGCTCCAGGTGGTAAAAGCACGCAGCTTAAAAATAAGTTAGGTGAAAACGGCGTGCTGATATCAAACGAGATAATCCCTTCGCGCTGTAAAATACTAACAGGCAATATTGAACGCTTAGGTCTTACAAACACCGTTACAACCTGTATGGATACAGGCAAATTAGCCCGCATTTTTGAAGATACATTTGATTTAATTATGGTTGATGCACCCTGCTCGGGTGAAGGTATGTTCAGAAAAGAAGAAATTGCCATAGCTGAGTGGAGCCAAGAAAATGTAGCATTATGCGCAAAACGGCAGGCAGAAATTTTAGAAAATGCCGTTAAAGCCTTGAAAAGCGGCGGCTATATTATATATGCCACCTGCACATTTTCTTTAGAAGAAAATGAAATGACGGTAGATGCATTCCTTCAAAACCACCCCGATTTTGAAATTGTTCCCGTAAATGAGAATGCAGCAAAATACACCTGTGACGGCATTAAATTTGAAGGCTGCAAATGTGAAAACATTCACCTTGCCCGTAGATTTTATCCTCACAAAGCCAAGGGTGAAGGACAATTTATGGCGGTATTGCACCATAAAGGCGAAAGCGTTACTGCTACCCCCTACACTCCTGCACATACTAAAACAGAAAAACAAGTTACCGATTTTCTTTTGGACACCCTTGTAGAGTATAATCCCAATTATCTTCTTAAGTATAGCGGCAAACCCATTTATTATAATAATATGTTGCCCATAAAAGACGGTCAGGCTTTTTGCTGCGGTGTAACCATTGGCGAAATAAAGAAGAATTATATCCTGCCCCACCACCAATTTTTTATGGCTTTAAGTAACAAGTTTAAAAGAAAAATCAATCTACCCCTCGAAAGCGAAAGCCTTGCAAAATATTTACGCGGTGAAGAATTTGATACCGAATGCCAAAACGGTTGGGCAGTGGTTTTGGTAGACGGCTTTGCCTTAGGTGGCGCGAAAGTAGTAAACGGAAAAGCCAAAAACCACTATCCAAAGGGACTGCGAAAACAATAAAATTTATAGTAATAGAAAAAAGCAAGTCTTATGGGTTGTACTCTTAAGGACAGTTCGCTCGGTTTGTAGCACCACAGGATTCTATCGGTTGTGAGTGAGTAAGGTTAAAGGTTTTAGGTTCTCCTGCCAAGTGACATTTGGGTGCCCAAACGTCACTTGTTACGGTGTAAGACAAAACTAAAAGCTGTGTAGAAAATTTCTACACAGCTTTTTACTATCTCGAAAAATAAATAGCGAAATGTTTTGCTATCTGTCGGGATATATTAAATTTTTGGGGAGTTCTAAAATATAATCTGCAGAAACGCCGTAAAATAAACAAAGTTTTTTAAGGACGATTAACGGCAACTGCCTTTTTTCACGTTCGTATTGTTGGTATGTGTTTTGTTTGCAGCTCAAAATTTCGGCAAGTTGTTTTTGCGTCAAATCACGGTCCTCGCGAAGCTCTTTCAATTTCATAATATCACACCTTTGAGATAATTATAATATATCTCTAATTGAGATATTGACTTTTATCTCAAAATGTGATATAGCTCTTTTGTAGTTATTTATTTAAACGCCAAACTCCATTAGTCGCCAAACTAAAAGAAGATGCCACTATGACTTGCTTTTTCTTTTTTAAAGCATTTCTAAAATCTTTTCTTTTGAAGAAAAACCTACCATCTTGTTTGCAAGCTTGCCGTTTTTCATAACTGCAAGCATTGGTATGCTTGATACCGAAAAAGCCGCCGCTAATTCGGGCTCTAAGTCTACATTGATTTTGCCAACCTTAATATCACTTTTCTCGTTAGAAATTTCTTCAAGGGTAGGCGATACCATTTTACAGGGCATACACCAATCGGCATAAAAATCAAGTAAAATGGTTTTTTCGCTATTTATTACTTCTGCTTCAAAATTTTCTTTTGTAATTTTAATTACTGCCATTTTAATTCTCCTTTTCTTTGTAGTATAACATACAATGACAAAAGCCCTCGAAATCGGGGTCGGCAATTTGTTCCCTAAACTCCTTGCAGATACATTTATTATCTTCGGTTTTCTCATACCTACAAGGGCAGTAACCCCCTTTTTGTTTTAACCCTTCCTTAATGGCTTTAACAACTTCCTTATCGGGATTTAATTTTATTTTCATTTTAATCACCTTATACTTTAGTATGTGCGTTTTTTTAATTTTCTTTAAAGGAAAATACCTTTTTTAAAAGCGGCTGTGCACCGGTAACAGAGTCTAATTCCATTACCATAACATCCTTCATATATTCGTTCCAGCGGTCTACTACTTCCGATTCATTTTGAACCTTTGCGGCGTATTCTACACCCTTTTCACATTCGTAGTAACCAAAAAGCTCGTTACCAATATTCCAAATAGTGTAATTTACAATTCCCGCACTTTCTAAAACCGCTTTCATCTCGTCCCAAATTTCATCGTGACGCTTAATATATTCGTCAAGCTCACCCTCTATAACGGTTGCTTTCCATGCATATTTTTCCATGAAAATTCTCCTTTAATCAAAAGCCTTATACTTACTATACCATAAATTCTTCGTTTTGCCAAGCAAAAACGCCGTCACACTAAATGACGGCGTTTTTATGTTTTTAATTACATAAGGCTTTTGAAGAGTGCCTTAATATCTTCTAAGGTTACATCCTTCGGGTTACCGGGACGGCAAGCATCGTTGTAAGCATCTTCTGCTAATGCATCAATATCCTCTTCCTTAACAATGCCCTTTAAGGTTGTGGGGATACCAACATCTTCAGCAAGCTGACGAACAGCATCTACTGCTGCCTTACGGTATTCTTCCTGAGTCATCTTATCTACGCCCTCAACGCCCATAGCGATAGCAATATCCTTATACTTCTCGCCTGTGCATTCTGCGTTGTAAGCCATAATTGTAGGAAGTAAAATAGCGCAAGCTTTACCGTGGGGAGTATCATAATAAGCGGAAAGTGTATGAGCCATAGAGTGATCAACGCCAAGACCAACATTAGAGAAGCCCATACCTGCAACATACTGACCTAAAGCCATACCTTCTCTGCCCTCAGCAGTATTAGCTACAGCACCGCGGAGTGAACGGCCTATAATTTCAATAGCTTTAATATGGAACATATCAGATAATTCCCAAGCGCCTTTTGTGATATAACCTTCAATAGCGTGGGTTAAAGCATCCATACCTGTAGCAGCGGTTAAAGCAGCAGGCATGGAGTTCATCATTTCGGGGTCAACAACTGCAACAACAGGAATGTCGTGAGCGTCAACACAAACAAATTTACGCTTCTTTTCCACATCGGTAATAACATAGTTGATGGTAACTTCAGCTGCGGTACCTGCAGTTGTAGGAACAGCAATAATCGGAACACAGGGATTCTTAGTAGGAGCAACGCCCTCTAAAGAACGAACATCAGAGAATTCGGGGTTAGTGATAATGATACCGATAGCCTTAGAAGTATCCATCGCACTACCACCGCCGATAGCAACAATACAATCAGCACCCGAAGCCTTAAATTCTTCTACACCGTGCTGTACATTTTCAATTGTGGGGTTAGCCTTAATATCGGTATAAAGGGTATACTCGATATTTGCATTATCAAGTAAATCGGTAACCTTCTTAACAATACCGAATTTTACAAGGTCAGGGTCAGAAGTAACAAATGCTTTTTTGAATCCGCGGTTTTTAATTTCATCGGGGATTGCAGTAATAGCACCTGCGCCGTGGTAAGAGGTTTCGTTTAACATAAACTTATTCATTGTTGGGACACACCTTTCAATTTTTGTTTTCGTTATTATTTTAACATTCTTTTATTAGAATGTCAACCAACTATGCTAACTATAACAATTATAAATCAAGAAAATCTTTTCTATAGTCAAGTCCGAAAGCATCAGCTACAGCCTTTAGTTCAAAATCACGGATTGTGTTTACATGGGGATGACCTGCAATAAGCATATAAAGCTCTGCCGCTTTTTCAACAGTTTCAATAAGGCCGAAAGCTTCGTCCATATTCTTACCTGCACCGTAAATACCGTGGAGTCCCCAAACTACAATGTGGTAATCCTCCATTTTTTTAGCAGTAGCAACACCGATTTCATTATTACCGCAAACCATCCAAGGAAGAACGCCGATACCGTCGGGGAAAACAACAATACATTCGGTACACATTTCCCAAATCGTGTGGGTGAATTTTTTATCATCAAGCTCATGAATATGTGTCATAGCAAGGGTGTTTGTGGGGTGGGTATGCATAACAACTCTATGCTCGGGGTCCTTCCTTAAACGTGTAATATGGCTCATAAGGTGGGCAGGTAATTCACTGGTAAATCTACCGCCGTCCTCATAGCCCCATAAAAGTTCAGCAGTGGTGCCGTCTTTAGCTATACGGATAATACCTAGGTTGTTTGCGGGATCAAATTCAATATTTTTGAAGTATCTACCTGTACCTGTAACAATAAAGATTTTGCCGCTAAGCTCAGCCGCGTCAAAACCAATCGGTATGGTACGGATAACATTAGTTAAATCAAGATACTCTGCAACATCGCTTTCTTCTAACATATAGCTGATATTACCGCCGTTACGCTCGTCCCATCCGAGTCTGTACATATTAGCGGTGATTTTTTTCATTTCTTCTACAAACGGTGCATTTAAAATATTTTTCATACTTAATTACCTCTTTTGCTTAATACTTCTGCTTCATATTTTTGTACAACTGCATACCATTCGCCATCAGGCAAAACATTACATCTTTTGCAGTATTCTTCCCAAATTTCTCCAAATGGTAGGGTTTTAAACTCCTCTTGTTTTACCATAAGCTCGGTCCAGTTACCGCTATCTTGTACTGCAGTTAATTCTTCATTGGGAGTAAGTAATGCCATAAGCAATGCCTTTTGTAGATTTCTAAAGCCTACAGTCCAAGCAGATACACGGTTTATAGATGCATCAAAATAATCAAGCGCAATTTTTACACGGTTCTGGAGTCCGTCGCAACGTACTATTTCCTTTGCGATTTCCTTGGTTTCATCGTCTAAAAGCACTACATGGTCAGAGTCCCAACGGATAGGACGTGTAACATGAAGCGCAATTTCTGGGAAGAATGTAAGTAATGCCGGGATTTTATCGGATACAACTTCGGTAGGATGATAATGACCGTTATCCATAAGCGGAATGCATTTATCCTTATTCATAGCGGCATAGCTTAATGAAAATTCAGCACTGCCTACGGTAAATGCTTCTACACCGATACCGAAAACCTTTGATTCAACACAGGGCTTAACTTTATTAAAATCAAAAGGCTCAGATAAAATCTGGTCGAGTGAATCCTTATATCTCATACGCGGACCCATTCTGTCGGCAGGAATATCCTTAAAGCCATCGCCTGTCCATATATTCATAACACAGGGCACGCCTAATTCTTCAGCTAAGTACTGCGAAATTCTGATACAAGCCTTACCGTGCTCTATCCAAAACTTTCTTACTTCTTCATTCGGGCTTGAAAGGGTTAATGGGTCACACATAGGATGTGAAAAGAAAGTTGGATTAAAGTCACAACCAAGACCGCGTTCTTTACAAAAATCTACCCACTTTTTAAAATGCTTGGGTTCGATTTTATCGCGGTCTACCCATCCGCCGTTTTCATCATCAAAAATAGCGTAGCAAGCATGAAGATTAAGCTTTTTGGTGCCTGGGCAAAGCTTTAATACAACATCAATATCCGCCATAAGCTCTTCTGGAGTGCGTGCTCTTCCGGGGTAATTACCTGTGGTTTGAATACCTCCTGAAAGGGAAGCAACCTTCTGGTCAAAACCGCGTACATCGTCACCCTGCCAGCAGTGCAAAGAAACAGGCACCTTTTTTAAGGTTTCAATCGCCTTTTCTACATCTACGCCTATAGCTTCATACTTTTTCTTTGCGTCACAGTAACTCATCTTATTACCTCCTTGATTTCGAATGATTTTTTTATAAGTTCTCTTGCATCCTGTAAATCAGCACAAGCTTTACTGTAAATAAGCTGCGAAATAAGATTGCCTACTGCGGTAGCCTCAACAGGACCTGCAGTCACCGTCTTACCTGTATACTGTGCGGTTAAGCGGTTAAGATATACATCCTGACAGCCGCCGCCCACAATATGTATAGCGTTTACGGTTCTACCCATAACCTTTTCAATTTCTTCGGTTGCGTTTTTATAAGAGCGAGCAAGCGAATGGTAAACACTGGCTAGTACCTCGTCAATAGTCATATCGGGCTTACCGAAATAGTTTTTAACCGCTTCTATCATATTTTCAGGTGCTACGAAGCTTTGGTCGTTCACATCCAAATAATCATATTTATTGCAAGCCTCTGCCTTGTGCATCATCTCATCATAAGTAAGCGATTTATTAAGATTTTTGCGAATATTCTGAAGCAGCCACATTCCCATATAGTTTTTAAGAAATCTGAAACGGTGCTCTATACCGCCCTCATTCGTAAAGTTGGCTTTAAAAGCATTGTCGTTTATAATTGCAGTTTTACTTTCGGTACCTATAAGACTCCAAGTACCTGAAGAAATGTATAAATCATTTTCTCCCATAGGACAAGCTGCAACGGCTGACGCGGTATCGTGGCTGGGGGCAAAAATTACAGTACTGTCAAAGCCTACATAATTTTTTATTTCATCTGTAAATGCTCCGATTTTGGTAGCGGGCATATTAAGAGTACCAAATATTTTTTCAGGAATTTCTAAAGCAGAAATTACATCATTATCCCAATCAAGAGTTTTCGCATTTACAAGAGCGCCTGTAGTAGCGTTAGTGTACTCGTTTTTTATAACACCCGTTAACTTAAACGATAAATATTCGGGCATCATAAGAAAGTATTCTGCATTGTCAAGCTTTTCGCTTAATTTATCGGCATAAAGCTGATAAACAGTGTTAAAATTTTGCTTTTGAATACCTGTTTTAAAATATAAATCCTTTAAAGCAATTTTTTCTTCCAGCATAGGAACAACGCTTTCGGTTCTATTGTCGCGGTAGCAAAAGGATGGCAAAATTTCTTTTCTTTCCTTATCTAAAAGCACATAGTCAACACCCCAAGTGTCAATAGCCACTGTATCGGGAATTTTACCCATTTCCTTACATTTTTTTATACCCGCGCGCACTTCATAAAAAAGGCTCTTTAAATCCCATACAAGGCTTCCGTTCTCAGTTTTAAAGCCGTTATCAAAGCGGTAAATTTCTTGAAGCTTAAGCTTGCCGTCTTCAAGCGAGCCTAATATATGCCGTCCGCTTGAAGCACCTATATCAATAGCTAAATAATATGCCATAAATACACACACTCCCCTGTATCATGTATCTATTATATTATAATGTCACCAAATATTAAACAACATATTTTGACAAAAAAAGTGTCCTTTTTTGCGGTTTTAATCTAAAATTGCGACTATCCTTAAATAATTATTCATTTTAACACAACCATTTTCTTCGTTTTGTGTAATTTTAAAGTTGACATTTTTCTGTTTAAATGATAATCTTAAATATATTAGTCAAGGAGAAAATTTATGAACATAAATAAGATACTAAACGAAATGACTATAGAAGAAAAAGCCATATTGCTTACGGGTGCTGCAAGTATGAACACCGCTGAGATTAAGCGTTTGGGCATTAAACCCGTTTATATGGCAGACGGCCCTCACGGCGTGCGTATTTATTCAAGGGATGACTGTATTGCTTTTCCCTGCCTTTCACTTGTGGGTGCTACTTGGAATAAAGATTTAATATACAAAATGGGCGAAGCTTTAGGTGAAGACTGTATTGAACATGGCATAAATACCATTTTAGGCCCCGGAATAAATATTAAGCGTACTCCCCTTTGCGGCAGAAATTTTGAATATGTTTCTGAAGACCCTTGCCTTTCGGGCGAAATCGGTGCCGCATACATAAACGGTGTACAGTCTAAAGGCGTAGGCACCTGCCTTAAGCATTTTGCACTTAATAACCAAGAAAAATACCGTAGCGTTGCTAGCAGTGAAGCTGACATTCGCTTAATGCGTGAAATTTATTTGCGTGGATTTGAAATTGCGGTTAAAAAGTCTAATCCGTTTAGTGTAATGTGTGCTTACAATAAGGTAAACTCTATTTACTGCTCAGAAAATAAGTATCTTTTAAACGATGTGCTCAAAGAAGAATGGAATTATGACGGTATAGTTATTTCCGATTGGGCAGCAGTACACGATATTTGCAAGTCGGTTATGGCGGGGCTAGACCTTCAAATGCCTCAAAACGGCAGAATAGTTGAACAAATTAAAGCAGGTCTTGAAAGCGGAGCCGTTACAATGGAAGCTATTGATAAAGCAGTTGAGCGCATACTTAAATTTATTGATAGAAATGAATTTAAGAACACTTGTAAATACGACCGCAAAAAACTACATAAAATTGCTTGCGACGTGGCTGTAGAAGGTACCGTACTGCTTAAAAACCGCGATAATGTTCTTCCTATCACTAAAGAGAAAAATAAGAGAATTGCTGTTTTGGGTGGTTTTGCCGAAGATCCGCTCTCTATGGGTCAAGGCAGTGCCGCAGTTAATGTTAACGAAAAATATACTCCATCACCTTTAGATGAACTTAAAAAGCGTTTAGGTGACGATGTTGAAATTAAGTATTTACCGATATTTGATCGTAATTCTTTCCCGAAAGAGATGATTTGGCCAGATACTGCTCAATGGAAAGAATTTGTATCAGACTGTGATGCTGTTATTGTCTTTACCGGTGCTATGGATTGCGACGACACCGAGCAATTTGACCGCAGAACCATTGAATTTAACCCCAACTATTCTTTTGTAATCGAAAATGTAGCAAGTGTTAACCAAAATGTCGTTGTGGTTGTTCAGTCAGGCAGCGCTATGATATTGGATAGCTGGAAAGATAATGTTGCGGGTATTGTGCATATGTGGCTCGCAGGCGAAGCGACTGGTGAATCTATTGCCGATATATTAACCGGTAAAGCTACTCCTTCGGGCAAATTATCCGAAACCTTCCCAAAGGTTATGCGTACCGATTTAGAATACCCTGGCGACGGCTTAAAGGTTTGCTACAAGGAAGGCTTTGACATAGGCTACCGTTATTACGATAAACACCCCGAAGAAATTTGCTATCCGTTTGGCTACGGCTTATCTTATACCAGCTTTCAAATAGATAACTTTGAAGCAGTACAAACAGAAGAACAAATTCAAGTTACCGCCGATGTTAAAAACACAGGTAACTGTGATGGAGCCGAAGTTTTACAGTTATATGTAGCTAAAGAAGAATCTTGTGTTTCTCGTTCGCCTAAAGAGCTTAAAGCTTTTGAGAAGATAAATCTTAAAGCAGGGGATGGTAGCAAGGTTGCATTAACAGTAGCTATTGACGATTTAAGTTACTTTAACACCTGTCTTAACAAATGGATAGTAGAGCCGGGCGTTTATAAAATTCTTGTAGGTACATCTTCAAGAGATATTATCTACACTAAAGAAATTTTTATAGACAAAAAAGCTCCGTATACTATCAGTGTTAATGCTAAAACTATGATAGGTTAAAAATATTCTTAAAAGGAAGTGATATAAATGAAATACGTTTGTGAAGTATGCGGTTATGTATACGACGAAGCTGAAGAAGGCGTAAAATGGGAAGACCTACCCGAAGATTACGTTTGCCCCTTATGCGGCGTAGGCAAAGACCAATTCAGCCCAGAAGATTAATAACTAAGATAGTGGCAGAGAGATTTTATTCTCTCTGCCGCTTTATTTTACCCTGTCTAAGCCTAATAATTTTAAATTTTGCTCACGCCCACCGTTTCGATTTTCTCTGTTTCCTGTTCTTTCACTTGCGCGTTTTCTTTTTTCTTAAGCTTTATATCGATTAACAGCCACGGCAAATACGCAACAAAGAAAAGTAATGTTACTACACCTGCCATAATCAATATTCTAACTGCAAAATTAGAAGGTAATATATCCAATACTGACGGGGTGTCTTCCGGTCTTGCCATAAACAGATAATTTGCACCGGGTCCTATAAGTTGGTTGGCAATATATGCAATTACCGCAAGCACACCAAGGCATAGATACGATTTTATCGCCGATTTAATTGTTGGACGAAGCTTATGTACAAAAATCATATAAAAAATGCCTATATAACCTATAATGTGTTCGGTCCAGAACTGATAATATCTAAACCGCGTTATTCCCGTATAGGTAATAACCGTAGGAGTAATCAGAGCAAAAATAGAGCCTGAAAACAACCAGAAGTAAGAAATATCAAAAAGTGTCTGTGATTTTCCTATTACCATATAGCTACAGAATATTACTGCCCAACCGCATACCGTGATTGGTAGATGGTCAACAGGATTTGGACCCAATGACGGTTTTCCTACCAATCTCCAATAATAAGACATTTCAGAAATAATCATAACGAAAGCCATCACATAACGGAGTGTTACTTCAAATCTACTTTCTCTTAATTTGTTTTGTAAACGGTATATTAGCAGAATACACACCACCATAAAAATGATGGGTGCAAAATGTGCTATTGTGAAATTTTGAAATTCAGGCTGTGCTCCAACCCCAAAGAAATAGCCTAAAAAATCTTTCATTTTATACTTCTCCCCTTGATATTAAACATCATAAGAATAAAAATGGCCGCATATTTTTATTCTTAATACATAATGCTATTTGTTTAAATCAATTCCTTTGCTAAAGCGCTTATTTGTGCTTTGCTTTCATCATTTAGTGCCGAAAGAATTTTTACAGTATTCTCGGCATAGGTTATATTTTTGCTTTTTGAAAGCATATCGCTCATAACCTTTGTTGCCATAGGCGCCCAACTACCGTTTTCAATAAATGCTACAGTACGGTTTTGGAAATTGCGCTCGGTTAAATGGTCAATAAAGCTGCGCATAAATGGGAAAATATCAGCATTATAGGTTGTGGTTGCAAGCACCAATTTACTATAGCGGAAAGCATCTTCTACTACTTCTGCCATATCTTCACGTGCTAAGTCGTTAACAACAACCTTAGGGCAACCGTTTTTCTTTAATTCTTCGGCTAAAAGCTCTACCGCCTTTTTTGTGTTACCGTAAACCGAAGTATAAGCTATCATAACACCTTCTTCTTCAGGGGTATAGCTTGACCAGGTGTCATATAAGTTAAGATAATAATCTAAATTTTCTTCCAAAACAGGTCCGTGCAAGGGGCAGATTGTTTGAATGTCCAACACCAAAGCCTTTTTAAGCAAGGCTTGTACTTGGGCACCGTATTTTCCTACAATACCGATATAGTAGCGTCTTGCTTCACAAGCCCAGTCTTCTTCTATATCAAGCGCTCCAAATTTGCCGAAAGCATCAGCTGAAAACAAAATCTTTTCCTTGCTCTCGTAAGTAACCATAACCTCAGGCCAATGCACCATAGGCGCTGTAACAAAGCTAAGGGTATGCTCACCTAAATTAAGGGTGTCCCCCTCTTTTACTACAATTCTTCTGTCGCTAAAATCTGTACCAAAAAACTGCTCCATCATTTTAAAAGCCTTATCCGACGAAACAACAAAAGCCTTGGGATAAGCGTTTAAAAAGTTAACAATATTAGCCGAATGGTCGGGCTCCATATGCTGTACTACCAAATAATCAGGTATTCTGCCGTTTAGGGCATTTTTTATATTATTAAGCCACTCATTAGTAAAGTTTTTGTCCACCGAATCCATAACGGCAATTTTATCGTCTAATATAAGGTAAGAATTATATGCCATACCGTTTGGCACAATATACTGCCCTTCAAATAAATCAATTTTGTGGTCGTTTACACCAACATATTTTATATTTTCGCTAATCATCAGTTTTTAATCTCCTAAAAAAATATTAAATTAATTATAACACATCTTATATTTCAAGCTCTACAAAAAGGCCGTAATGGTCAGATGGGAATTTTCCCTGTATATCACCGTCTATAACGGTTAAATTCAAAGGTTTGATTTTTTCGTCTATAAAACAGTAATCAATATGCTGATTTCTTTCAACTTTAGGATTGTAACCGTGAAAAGTATCACTAAAATCCTTTAATGTAACAGCATTTACATCAGTAAAATTATTAGTCATTTCTTTATATGCCGCGCTTACAGGCGTCATATTAAAGTCACCCGTAATAAATGTAGGAAACTCTGATATTTTCTGTGAATATTCATAAAGTAACTTTGCGCTGTCCACTTGACATTTTTCACCGAAACCAAAATGGGTATTCATAAATGTGAAAATTTTTCCACTTGATTTATCCTTTAAAACAGCGTAAATACAAATTCTACAGCAATCCAATGTGTCCCAACCCTTAGATTCAACTTCGGGTGTATCCGAAAGCCAAAAATAACCTTTTTTAAGGCAGTGGAACTTATCCTTTTTCCATAAAATTGGGGTGCCTTCCTTATTGCTTTCAGCACGATATTTATTAAATATTTCGTATTTTTCGCCGAAATATTTTTCTATTTGCTTTTCCCAAGGCACTGTGTACTCCTGAAAACCGATTACGTCCGGCTTAAGTGGTGTAACCAACGCATCTAAGCGGGGTGCACGCTCGGATATTGCATAACCGTCAGGGTCATCACCATAACGAATGTTAAAACTTACTGCAGTAATATTCAAAACACAAATCTCCTCAAAAAATAAATCACTTTACTATTGCAAGTTTAAAATATTGTGGTATAATTGTACCATAATAAATAATTAAAGTAAAGGAGTTTTTACTATGGCAAACAAATATGCAGGCACTAAAACCGAAAAGAATCTTGAAGCCGCTTTTGCAGGCGAATCTCAAGCAAGAAACAAGTATACCTACTATGCTTCAAAGGCTAAAAAGCAAGGGTTCGAGCAAATTGCAGCTTTATTCCTTAAAACCGCAGACAACGAAAAAGAACACGCAAAAATGTGGTTTAAAGAATTA
>JAFQOJ010000031.1 GCA_017403265.1 Clostridia bacterium | reverse complement strand
GTTATTTTTAGCGAGCGGTAGGAAGTAAAACCGCCCTCAAAAGCATACCCGGCATTATTTAAAGTCCAACTGCCCTCGTTATCAAAGCTACTGTCAGAAATATGGTTATACGAGTTAGGCGCCGCGTTATATTCAAACTGCAACACACAGAACCGTCCCCTGTGTTCATATCAATAAAAAAAGGAGACAAGAGAACCGTCCCCTTGTCTCCCTCTTGTGTTCCTGCAACTTTAAATATTGAACATTTTCTCAATCTTACCATCTGCATATATAGCATAAACTTCAACTTTTGTTCTGACACTAGAACCTCCGTAGGATATTGCCACTATACATTCATCACTTATTGGATTAAGTAAAAAACATTCTTCAAGTTTCTCGCATATCAACTCGATTTTACCTGTCAAAAGGTTTACCCTATAGATATTATTTCTTAAATATACAAAAGCATATTCTTCATAGCAATTAAAATAATCTGCATATCCCGGTAAATCAAAGCTCTTCTGAAGTCCCGTTTTAATATCCACAACATGTAACTTGTCGGTAGCAAAAACTACTGATTTTTCAGTGAAATTATACGGATTATAATTTTTGTAAAGTCCATCGAAGGAGCACAACATAGCACTTTTTTTATTTTCGTAATCATACTCATACAATGTTGCTTGGCCAGAAGTATCCCTTTTGGTGTATACTATCTTATTTTTACGAATTCCAAAGGCGGAAGTTTTGTCGGCAATTTCAATCGGTGTTTCTTCTGAATTGAGAGAGCAACACCACAATGAATTTAGATTTTCATCGTATCCATCAATGAAAGCTGAATATATAAGAATATTATCAACGATAGTCCATTCATAAACATTTTGGCTTACCGACAAAACTTTTTTAAAATCTTTGCTTTCGGTATTATATTGATATAGGTCGCTTTGTTCTTTATTTTCTCCTAGATACCAAAAATACATATTGTTCCCAAAAGCTTGAATTTGAGCGCCTATTTCTCCTTTAGAATCTTTGGCAACCAAAAGATTAAATTTATTATCAGTTGTAATTAATTCCTTGCCTTTATTATCTATGCGATAATAAAAATTGTTATAAAATCCAGACTTTCGATAATAAATAGAATTATTATTAACCCAAAATCCCGAATGTGCAAAATTATATATGTTATTGTAATTTGTTTTTTCACTTTTGATATTTATAACATTCTTATTTTTAGAGCAACCGCTAAAAGAAAATAACATTATAAATGATAGTAAAAGAATTGAAATTTTCTTTAAAATAACAACTGGTGACATAAAACCCTATTATCTCCTTCCACTCCACTTCATTGCGGTAAAATAATTACTCAAATAATCATATGCAAAATTCGGCACTATCAAACCTCTTGCAAGTACTAACCTAAAATGATTTACGGTATTATTACTTTTAAACTTGCCACGATGCAATGCAGATATGCTTGTTTGCATACAATTATTATATATTAAATTATAAGCGAGTAAAGTTTTTTGTGTTTTGAGATATTTATACGATTTTGAAAAATCACCTTTGATAAATAACCCTCTTTCAAAAACTTGCGCATATCCTGCTTTGACTTTTTTGAGTTTATTATTGATATCTGATAATGCTGATTTATAAGTTATAGTTTTATTAGAACATACTTTTTTTAATATTGCTTTTGCCAAAACAGTTCTAGTAAGTGTGCGAACAACAGTAGCCGATAGCATAGCAAGGGCAAGTAATGGATATCCAGCAATGGATATCATGAAAGTCATTCCTAATCCACGAAGTGCAGTGATCGCATATTGTAAACTTGCAATTACTTCATTCATACCCCAATACCAATAATACCAACTCTTATTATATTGAAATAACAATCCCATATGACCAAAATCAAATACGCTTTCCTTAGACTGAAGTATAATAGCATCTGTTCCTAAATAGTCGGCGCTAAGTATAGGTGAGTTATTACAATACCCAAACAAATTATGTCCTAACACACTTTGCTCAAATACCGCAATCTCAGGCATATCCCCATTCACAAACCTACCAACCACAGGGTCATAGTATCTACTCTGCAAATAGTAAAGCCCTGTCTCAGTATCGTAATAGTAACCTCTGTAACGGAATGGGTTAATATGGGCAATAACGCCGTTTGTGCCAAAGGTAATAGTGCATTTGCCCCACGCATCATAGCTGTAGCGGGCAACAACATTTGCATTTTGGTCGGTAATGGCAATAATATCGCCTTGTAGGTTCTTTTGGAAGTAGAACGGCTCGCCGTTGTAAACAATACCGCAAACGCTGTCTTCGTTATCGAAAACGGTTTCAAGGGTGTTATTAACCCAAGTTTCCTTTAATATTTTAGCACCGTCAAGGTGAAAATCGTGTCGAATTCCGCTGATGGTTTTAGAAGTTCTGATGCCGTTAGCGTTGTAGGTGTAAACACTGTTGTCAAAAGACTTAAGCTGTCTACCCTTTTCCCAGTATAAAATATGGTCTAAATACTTAAGCGGGTTACCCTGCGCATCATAGGTAATTTCCTTGCCGTCATAGTGTGTAAGGCGGTCTTTCCAAATACCGTTATACCCATAATCTATGCCGTTTTTGTGGAGTATATTACCGTATCTATCGTATATCATCGAGTTAATTAACTGACCGTTTTTAGTTTCGGTAAGTAACTGACCTAATGAGTCATAGGTATATCTGGTAACGCCCTCTACACTGTCGGTAACCTTAGTAATGCGCTCTTCGGCATCGTATTCGTAATCAATAGTTCTGCCGTCTGAGAATGTAATTTCGCTTACAAGCTGAGTTGTTGGGGTAGATTTTAATAGGCTGTTGTCTTTATGTTCACTTGTAAAATTACCGTTTAAGTAATCGAACTGACGGGATACAAAGCCCGAGCCTAGCTGTAGCTCGTCAAATTCTTTTCTGCCGAATGAGTCGTTTTTAGAGGTACTTACAAAGCTATGCTCACCCACTGTAGTTTTAACCATTTGCGAGTCATTTTCGGCGGTTGTGTAAGTAATAACCTGTTCGCCGCCCTGGGTAATAATGCGCTTTTTAGTGAGTGTACCCTCGTTATCGTAAGTATAGCGGATAGTAGATATTACGGTTTTAGAATCGACTAAACCATAATTATCGCTAAAGTCGATATCGCTTTCAACCGCTTGCTCAATTCTGCCGTTATCGTATGTATAATTATACATCTTTTTAGCAAGCTTGTCAATGGTTATAACGATTTCGCCCTGCGCGTTATAGCCGTATTTGTAATACGCTATTTGGTTTTTCTCCTTGTCTAACCATTCTTCTGCTATCATATTGCCTTGTCCGTCATAGCGTGCGTTCATTTTATCGCCGTTGGCGTAGGTCATACTTGTAAGTCGTCCGCTACCTGTTTTATAGGTGTAAGTAATAAGGTCGCCGTCTTCTTTACCGTCTATACCAATGCTTTCAAGGTCGTTAAAAGCGTTATACTTAAGCACATATTTTAAACCGTCACCACGAACAATTTCGGTAAGGTTATCTAGTGCGTTGTAAGCATAAGAAACGCTTGCCATTTCTCTATTTTCGGCATTTTTGCTTGTAACCTTAGTTGTTCTGCCCGACTGGTCATATTCGTAGGCGGTTTTATTGCCTAAGCGGTCAATAACCTCCTTGTTTTGCGAGGTGGTTTTATCTACAACATACTCGGTAGTATACCCGCGCGCATCAGTTTCTTTTACAAGGTTGTTACCTTCTTCATCATAACCGAATGAGCGGTAAATTGTACCAAACTCACCGTCGGTAAAGGTAGTTTCGGTTAAAGTGTTACCGAAAGCATCTACAAGCTCACTAAAACCATTGGTTTCGGTTTCTTCGGTAGTGTCGTTAGTTGTTTGGTCATCTTCGGTTGTGGTACCGCTCTCGTCAGTATAATCTTCTTCTACAGTAAAATCTTCTTCCGAAAGTCCTGTTTCAATATTGGTACGAATAAGCTCTACATTATCGAAAAATGCGTCTTTATAGTTATAGTCATAATCGCAAAATACTTCAATATTATTTACCTCTTTAAAAGCATCCTTAGAAAATTCAACCGAAGTATACTGCCATCCGCTTGTATATGGGCAGAAATCTGCTGTTATGGGTTTTTCGGTGGTGGTGCCATCCGTATAATTAATTACCGCGCGCAAACGGAATGTTGGGTTTTGCTCTGCGCCGTCGTGCGTGGGTAATGCATAGCCATTAGCCCAACCCGAAAGCTTAAAGGTTTCGCGGGTTTCCTTAGCGCTCTTAACCGTTACTGCTTGTTTAGCCCATTTTTGAGTGTCTATATCGCCTGTTATTTTTAGCGAGCGGTAGGAAGTAAAACCGCCCTCAAAAGCATACCCGGCATTATTTAAAGTCCAACTGCCCTCGTTATCAAAGCTACTGTCAGAAATATGGTTATACGAGTTAGGCGCCGCGTTATATTCAAACTGC
>JAFQOJ010000030.1 GCA_017403265.1 Clostridia bacterium | reverse complement strand
GGGCTTAGC
The DNA here is from genome assembly GCA_017403265.1 of Clostridia bacterium. Classification (GTDB taxonomy): domain Bacteria; phylum Bacillota; class Clostridia; order Oscillospirales; family Acutalibacteraceae; genus UBA737. The sequence continues at coordinate 40,995 of JAFQOJ010000030.1, read as the reverse complement.
TGGGATGAAAAGGTTGAAATTATGACACCCGGTAACCGCTCACATTTAATGAATAATCCTGTAGAAACTCCTAACTTCCATCAATGGGTTGGTTCTTGCTGTAATTGCGATATTTTGGCGCTTGATGATACCCACGCTATGATTGCATATTCCGATTTTTATCACTTATGTGACGACGGTATTCGCAGAAAAGCAATAAAAACGCGTGTAATTACTCTTGAATAAATTTTCTTAGTTTGTAAAATGGCTTCTACTAATTTAGAAGCCGTTTTATATTTTTTGCTTAAAAAAATTGACATAGTGCTAAATTTTCAGTATAATGCTTTTTGTGATATTTAAAAGGAACTCTTTATTTTGAAAGGAAATGGTGTTATGTCAGGACATAGCAAATGGAGTAATATTAAAAGAAAAAAGGAAAAGACCGATGCTGCTAAAGCTAAGGTTTTTACTAAAATAGGTAGAGAAATCGCCGTTGTAGTAAAGCAGGGCGGTGCTAATCCTAATGAAAACAGTAAGTTAAAGGATGTAATCGCTAAAGCAAAGGCAGCTAACGTGCCTAACGATAATATTGAAAGAATTATCAAAAAAGCCGCAGGTGAAGGCGACAATACAAGCTATGAAGAGCTTATTTATGAAGGCTACGGTCCTTGCGGTGTGGCAGTTGTTGTAGAAACCCTTACCGATAACCGCAACCGTACCGCAGGGGAGATGCGCCACTATTTTGATAAATGCGGCGGTAATTTAGGCCAGTCAGGCTCGGTTATGTTTATGTTTGACCGCAAAGGTATGATAGTTATAGAAGGCGAAGGTTTAAACGAAGATACCGTTATGGAGGATGCTTTAGAAGCAGGCGCTGAGGATTTTGAGTTTGACGGCGAGATTTTTGAAATTTCTACCGAACCTAACGATTTAGGCGCAGTTCGTGACGCTTTAGAAGGAAAGGGTTATAAATTCTTATCTGCCGAAGTGGCTTACGTGCCCCAAACGATGTCTTCTATTGATGACAGTGATTTGGTTGTAAAAATGGAAAAGCTTATTGATATGCTTGAAGAAAATGACGATGTTCAAGCAGTATGGCATAACTGGGAAATGCCCGAGGAATAATAAAGTAAACGGCTTCTGTTAATCGGAAGCCGTTGGTGTTTTTATGTCTGTTATTTGTACTAAATTTCCACAATTTTTAAGGGCCCCAAAAGTTTTTTAAAAAGTGCTTGACAAAGGTATATTCAACATTTTATAATGACACCAACAAAAGTCGATTTTCTCTTAAGGGGGATTTAAAAATGATACTAAAAAAAGCAAACGAAGCACTTGTCTACACAGGCGGTACTTGGGAAGAGTTGGGCTGGGGACCTATACAGTTTCCAAAGCTTTACAAAATGAAAAACGGCAATATAGGTTTGTCGGTTCATGATGGGGAAGATACTTGGGATGACCTTGTTGGTGACGCTGCTGTTAAATGGTTTGTAACCGAAGACTGCGGTAAAACCTGGCGCAAGGCAGAAAAAAGCGATGTTAATATGATGGGTACAATACTCCCGAGCGGCGATGTTTTGCGCGCACAACCAAACGATCCTGTTTATCTTAATGGAATTGAGTTTGAAGAGTCGACAATTTCGGGCGCCTATCATATGCACGTTCCAAGTGATGACTTAACCCCCAAAATGTCGGATGACCCTACAAGACTACCTGAAGCCATTACTGCAACTTCGGATATTTTTGGTAGACGTTATACAGTTTTCTGGCTTGATACCTTGCCTGATGACCTTATAGAAAAACGCCTACGTTTTACGCGTATTAAAGACGGAGCAAACGAATCTGAAGATTTTTATGCTCCGGTTGATTGGAAGCACCGCACAACCTTTGTTTACAATCACGAAGGCGGTCTTACTGCCGACGGTCAGATGCTCGGTCAGGCAGGCTTGTTCTCTTGCCGTGATATTGTTGTAATGCCCGACGGCTCGCTTTTAATACCCCATTATCGCCCATATGGTACAAACCCATATACCGGTGTTTACGAAAATACCAGTAATGTATATTTCTTGCGTTCTACCGATAACGGTGAAACTTGGAAGCTTCACGGTTATATTCCTTATCAGCCTGATGATACAAAGGACAGATATGCTCATTTAGTAGAAGGTTTTGCAGAACCTTGTATTTCCTTGGAAGAAGACGGTTCAATGTTATGTATACTTCGTAGTAATGATGCTTTCCATGGTGCACTATCATGGGGTCCGATTTATCTTTCACGCTCGTATGACGGCGGTAAAACCTGGGAAAAACCTGAATATTTTAAAGACCGTGGTGCACTTCCTCAGTTGTTACACCTTAAAAACGGCATAACATTAGCTGTTGTTACCCGCCCAGGCATATACATATATGCAAGTAAAGATGGCGGCAGAACCTGGTCAGAACCACTTGAAGTTATGACAGGGGACGACCGCACACATCTTGGTAATACTATACCCGAACGTCCGCATTTCCATAGATGGGAAGGTTCTTGCTGTAACTGCACTATTCTCCCTATTGCCGATAACTGCGCATTATTAGCGTTTAGTGATTTCTATATTCCTGATGAAAACGGTGTTAAACGCAAAGGCATTAAAACAATAGAGATTATTGCAGAATAAAAATAGACAAAACGGTTTCTTTACAAAAGAAGCCGTTTTATTTTTTGCCGTATTGTTAACACTTTAACATACTAAAATAATGCGGTTTTCAAAAAATTACAAAAAAATTTAAAAAGTGCTTGACTATTGTTTTTTTTTGGTATATAATACTAAATTACTAATGATAATGGTGTATTATGCGAAAATATCGCTTTTTGGATGTTTTAAGGCGATTTTAAAAGTAGGCAAAATCCCGTTATTTATGTCTCTCTTGCGGTAGTTTATACCGTAAAATTTACAGAGGAGTGATTGAATACCTATGGAATCAACTTCAATGGTAAAACCGGTGCAGTTGGGTAAAAATGTAAGAAAAACATTTTCAAAAATCAATGAAGTAATTGATATGCCCAATCTTATTGAAATCCAGAAGGATTCGTACAGATGGTTTGTGGAAGAAGGCTTAAAAGAAGTTTTCAGAGATATGTCGGCTATTACCGACTATAGCGGAAACTTAGAATTAAGCTTTGTTGATTACCGCTTTGACGAAAAACCGAAGTATGATGTTACCGAATGCAAGTCACGCGATGCTACTTATGCCGCACCATTGCGTGTAACAGCGCGTCTTGTAAACAACGAAACAGGCGAAATTAAGGAAAGCGAAGTTTCAATGGGCGATTTCCCGATTATGACCGAACCGGGTACCTTTGTTATCAACGGCGCTGAGCGTGCTGTTGTATCCCAGTTAGTTCGTTCTCCTGGCGCTTATTATGCCGTAAAAATTGACGAAAAAACAGGTAAAAAATTATTTTCCTCTACCATTATACCTAACCGCGGTGCGTGGCTTGAATATGAAACATCTGTAAACGATGTACTCTATGTCCGTATAGATAAAAACCGCAAGCTTCCTATTACAACCTTTATCCGTTCTTTAGGTATTGCTTCTAATGAACAAATAAGAGAGCTTTTCGGTGAAGACGAGCGCTTGGCTGCAACCTTGGATGCAGACGATACAAAGTCAACCGAAGAAGCTTTAATTGAGGTTTATAAAAAGCTTCGTCCAAGCGAACCCGTAACCGTTGAGGGCGCTCAAACCTATATTGAGCAGTTGTTCTTTGACCCCCACCGTTACGATATTTCACGCGTGGGCAGATATAAATATAATGAAAAATTAAGCATTGGCAACCGTCTTTTAGGCGGCGTGCTTTCACGTCCTGTAATTGACCCCTTAACAGGTGAAATTTTGGCTGATGCCGAAACCACCGTTACTAAAGAATTGGCTCATACCATCGAAATCAAGGGTGTAAATCAGGCTTATATCAATGTTATGGATAATGAAGGTAATGTAAGCGAGGTTAAGGTACTTTCAAACGGTATGGTAAATCTCAAAGATTTTACCGATTTTACTGCTGAAGAATTAGCAGAGCTTGATGACCTTGGCATTAACGAAAAGGTTTCCTTTGATGTGTTAATGAGTTTGATTGAAGCTAACCCTGAAAAAGAAGACTTAAAGCAAGCTGTTTTAGATAACGCGGACGACCTTATCCCTAAGAGCATCTGCGTTGATGATATTTTCGCTTCAATAAGCTACTTCTTAGGCCTACCCCACAATGTAGGTTCGGTTGATGATATCGACCACTTGGGCAACCGCCGTATCCGCTCTGTTGGTGAGCTTTTACAAAACCAATTTCGTATAGGTCTCTCCCGTATGGAAAGGGTTGTTCGTGAAAAAATGACTCTTCAGTCTCAGGATGCTGAAAATATTACACCTCAGTTCCTTATAAATATCCGTCCGGTAGTGGCCGCTATAAAAGAATTTTTCGGCTCTTCACCGCTTTCACAGTTCATGGACCAAACAAACCCATTATCCGAGCTTACTCATAAGCGTCGTTTATCGGCACTCGGTCCCGGCGGTTTGTCAAGAGATCGTGCATCCTTCGAAGTGCGTGACGTTCACTACACCCACTACGGACGTATGTGTCCTATTGAAACTCCTGAAGGTCCTAACATCGGTCTTATTTCTTATTTGGCTACCTTCGCTAAAATAAATAAGTATGGCTTTATTGAAACACCTTTCCGTAAGGTAGAAAACGGCAAGGTTTTGGATGAAGTGGTATATATGACCGCTGACAAAGAGGACGAGTATGTTGTAGCACAGGCTAACGAGCCCTTGGATGAAAACGGCTACTTTGTTAACAAAAAGGTTAATGCCCGTTTCCGTGACGGCTTCCAGGAAGTAGAAGCAAGCCGTGCTGAATTTATGGATGTTTCGCCTAAGATGGTAGTTTCGGTTGCTACTGCTATGATTCCATTCCTTGAGAATGACGATACTAACCGTGCGCTCATGGGCTCGAACATGCAGAAGCAGGCTGTACCGCTTTTAAAACCCGAAAATCCCTTTGTTGCTACAGGTATGGAATACAAGGCTGCTGTTGACTCGGGTGTTGTTGTACTCGCAAAACGCGCAGGTGTTGTAACCTTCGTATCAGCTGATACAATCAAAATCCGCGCTAAAAACGGTGAAATTGATGAGTACGAGCTTATTAAGTTCTTGCGTTCAAACCACGGTACTTGTATCAATCAGAAACCGATTGTTGAAGTAGGCGAAGAGGTTATCGAGAAGCAGGTTATAGCTGACGGTCCTGCAACAAGTGGCGGTGAAATTTCTCTTGGACGTAATGCCCTTATCGGCTTTATGACTTGGGAAGGCTACAACTACGAAGACGCTGTTTTAATTAACGAGCGCCTTGTAAGAGAAGATATTTACACTTCTATTCATATTGAAGAATATGAAATGGAATGCCGCGATACTAAGCTTGGACCTGAAGAAATCACACGTGATATTCCCAATGTGGGTGATGACGCGCTTAAGGACCTTGACGAACGCGGTATAATCCGTATCGGTGCAGAGGTAACTGCAGGCGATATCCTTGTTGGTAAGGTTACACCTAAGGGTGAAACCGAGCTTACTGCCGAGGAAAGACTTTTACGTGCTATCTTCGGTGAAAAAGCACGCGAAGTACGTGATACTTCCTTGCGTGTTCCCCACGGTGAATACGGTACAATTGTTGACGTTAAGGTATTCACAAGAGAAAATTCTTCAGAATTAAGCCCTGGTGTTAATGTTGTTGTTCGCTGCTATATTGCACAAAAGCGTAAGATTTCTGTCGGCGATAAGATGGCTGGTCGTCACGGTAATAAGGGCGTTGTTTCCCGTATTTTACCGAGTGAGGATATGCCGTTCTTACCTGATGGCACTCCGCTTGATATCGTGCTTAATCCGTTGGGCGTACCTTCACGTATGAATATTGGACAGGTACTTGAAGTTCACTTAGGCTATGCGGCTAAGGCTCTTGGCTGGCATATTTGTACACCTGTATTTGACGGCGCACACGAAGAGGATATCCGCGAGTGCTTCAGATTAGCAGAAAGCGAAACAAAGGCAGATGACTATAAGTATAAGAATTCACCTGCGCTTGACTTCTCGCGCATTCCGCTTACCGAGGATGCTAAAACTCAGCTTTATGATGGACGCACAGGCGAACCGTTTGATAACCCTGTAACCGTAGGTTATATGTACTATCTCAAGCTCCACCACTTAGTAGACGATAAGATTCACGCTCGTTCTACAGGTCCTTACTCATTGGTTACTCAACAACCCTTGGGCGGTAAGGCTCAGTTCGGCGGACAGCGTTTCGGTGAAATGGAAGTTTGGGCACTTGAAGCTTACGGTGCGGCTTATACCTTACAGGAAATCTTGACCGTTAAGTCGGACGATGTTGTCGGTCGTGTTAAGACCTATGAGTCTATTGTTAAGGGTCAAAACATTCCTGCACCGGGTATTCCTGAATCATTTAAGGTTCTTATTAAGGAATTACAATCCTTAGGTCTTGATATTAAGGTTCTTGATAAGTACGATGAAGAAATCGATTTAAAACAGACCTTCGATGACGATGATTTAGCAATAGGCACACCTGCTTTGGCTGAGGTAAGTGAATTTGAAGAAGAAACGGTTGTTGACGGTCTTGACGGTTATACCCTTCAGGATGAAAACGGTGACGCAATCGAAGACGCACAGGACTCTAGCGAGTTTGAAGACTGATATTAGGAGGGGCATATAATGGCAGATATTGAATTTGAATCCATAAAAATCGGGTTTGCATCTCCGGAACAGATTAGAAGCTGGTCTTATGGCGAAGTTACAAAGCCTGAAACCATTAACTACCGTACCTTAAAACCTGAGCAAGGCGGTCTTTTCTGCGAACGTATTTTCGGACCTCAAAAGGACTGGGAATGCCATTGCGGTAAGTATAAGCGCATTCGCTATAAGGGTAAGGTTTGTGAACGCTGCGGAGTTGAAGTAACCCGTGCAAAAGTACGCCGCGAGCGTATGGGTACTATTGAGCTTGCAGCTCCTGTATCTCATATATGGTATTTCAAGACTATTCCCTCAAAAATGGGCTTAGTTCTTGATATTACTCCCAAAGCACTCGAGCAGGTACTTTATTTCTCCCAGTATATCGTTACCGACCCCGGTACTACACCGCTTGAAAAGAAGCAGCTTTTAAACGAAAAGCAGTATAACGATATGCGCGAAAAATACGAGGACGACTTTAAAGCAGGTATGGGCGCAGAGGCTATTAAAGAGCTTCTTTGCGAAATTGACCTTGAAAAAACCTGTGCACAGCTTCGTGAAGAATTAGAAGACTGCGTAGGTCAAAAGCGTATTCGTATTTTAAAAAGACTTGAAGTTTTAGATGCGTTCAGACAGTCGGGCAACCGTCCTGAATGGATGATTCTTGATGTAATTCCGGTAATTCCTCCCGATTTACGTCCTATGGTACAGCTTGACGGCGGACGTTTCGCCACAAGCGACCTTAACGACCTTTACAGACGCGTTATTAACCGTAATAACCGCCTTAAAAGGCTTTTAGAGCTACACGCTCCTGACATTATTGTTCGTAACGAAAAGAGAATGCTTCAAGAAGCAGTTGACGCTCTTATTGATAACGGCAGACGCGGTAAGCCTGTTACAGGTCCTAACAACCGTCCGTTAAAATCACTTTCGGATATGCTTAAGGGTAAGCAGGGTCGTTTCCGTCAAAACCTTTTAGGTAAGCGTGTTGACTATTCGGGCCGTTCGGTTATCGTAGTAGGTCCTGAGCTTAAGATGTATCAGTGCGGTCTTCCTAAGGAAATGGCACTCGAGCTCTTTAAGCCATTTGTTATGAAGCGTCTTGTTGAAACCAAGATTGTTACTAACATTAAAACCGCTCGTAAGATGGTAGACCGTGCTTCTGCAGAAGTATGGGATGCATTAGAGCTTGTTATTAAAGAACATCCCGTTCTTTTAAACCGTGCACCTACGCTTCACCGCTTGGGTATTCAGGCATTTGAGCCTGTACTCGTAGAAGGTAAGGCACTTAAGCTTCACCCACTTGTATGTACCGCATATAATGCCGACTTCGACGGCGACCAAATGGCTGTACACGTACCCCTTTCGGCAGAGGCTCAGGCAGAGGCTCGTTTCCTTATGCTTGCGGCTAATAACCTATTAAAGCCTTCTGACGGCAAGCCTGTAACCGTTCCTACACAGGATATGGTTCTCGGTTCATACTATTTAACACTTGTTAAGGCTGATGAAAACGGTACTAACAAGGTGTTCCGTGATAAGAACGAGGCTATTATGGCTTATAATGACGGCATTATTGGTCTTCACGCACCCATAAGGGTTAGAATGACCAATGAAAACGGCGACCAAAAGCTTGTTTGGTGTACTGTCGGCTTTATTATCTTCAATGAGTCTATTCCTCAGGACTTAGGATTTGTTGACAGAACAAACCCCGACAACGTCTTTGACCTTGAATGGTGCTTTAAGCTCCGCGACCCTAATAAGAAATTCGTTGAAAATAACGACGATATAATTCAAAACAAGGTTGGCAAGAAGCAGTTAGGTAAGATTATCGACAAATGTATAGAAATTCACGGTACAAGCGAGTCTGCTGTTGTTCTTGACAATGTTAAGCAAACAGGCTTTAAGTATTCTACTAAGGGTGCAATCACGGTTGCGGTTATTGATGCTGTAATTCCGCCTGCCAAGAAGGAAATTTTGGCAGCTGCTGAAGAACAGATTGACAAGGTAACCAAAAACTACCGTCGCGGTCTTATCAACGACGATGAAAGAAGCCGTCATATAATTGAAATCTGGAACAAGGCTACAGAAGATGTTGCTGATGCACTTAAGGGCAACCTTGACGAGTTTAACCCCATCTTTATGATGGCTGACTCGGGCGCCCGTGGTTCTATGAGCCAGATTCGTCAGCTTGCAGGTATGCGTGGACTTATTGCAAATACCGCAGGTAAGGTTATTGAAGTTCCGATTCGTGCTAACTACCGTGAAGGTCTTAACGTATTAGAATACTTTATTTCTTCACGTGGTGCGCGTAAAGGTCTTGCAGATACTGCGCTTCGTACTGCTGACTCGGGTTACCTTACTCGCCGTCTTGTTGACGTAGCACAGGATGTTATCGTGCGTGAAGACGATTGTGGCACTGAAGAAGGTCTCACAATTTCTGATATTAAGGATGGCAACCACGTACTTGAACCGTTAGAAGAGCGTCTTGAAGGTCGTTACCTTATGGAAGACCTTTATGTTGATGGCAAGCTTTTATGGTCTAAGGATGATATGGTTACCTCTGATGCTGCTAAGATGATTGTTGATGCAGGAATCACATCTATCACCATCCGTTCAGTGCTTACTTGTCATAGTCACCACGGTGTATGTAAGAAGTGTTACGGTAAAAACCTTGCAACAGCTAAGCCTGTTACAATTGGTGAAGCAGTTGGTATCGTTGCTGCTCAGTCTATCGGTGAACCTGGTACACAGCTTACAATGCGTACCTTCCATACCGGTGGTATCGCGTCTACAGAAGATATTACACAGGGTCTTCCCCGTGTTGAAGAGCTCTTCGAAGCAAGACGTCCAAAGCGTTGCGGTCTTATTGCTAAGATTGATGGCCGTGTTCGCATCACCGAAGAAAAGAAGAGCAATGTTATCGTAATCACTAACCCTGAAACAATGGAAGAGGAGAAGGTAACTATTCCTTACGGTATCCGTCAGCTTGTAAATGACGGCGACGAAGTAAAAGCAGGCGATATGCTTATCCCTGGCGCTAAGTATCCGCAGGACATCTTAGAAGCACAGGGACCTGAAGCAGTTCAGGAATATATCATTGCCGAAATTCAAAATGCTTACCGTACACAAGGTGTTGATATCAACGATAAGCATATTGAAGTTATCATCCGTCAAATGATGAAAAAGCTTCGCATTGTTGATAGCGGTTCTACTGCACTTATTCAGAATGCAAGTTATGAATATAAGGAAATTGCTGATGCAAATGCAGAGATTGATGCTCGCATTGCTGCAGGTGAAGAAGGTCTTACTAAAGCTACCTATAAGGTAACACTTTTGGGTATCACCAAGGCTTCACTTGCTACCGAATCATTCCTTTCTGCCGCTTCGTTCCAAGAAACCACACGTGTTCTTACCGAAGCCGCTATTAAGGGCAAGGCTGATAAGCTCTTCGGTCTTAAGGAAAATGTTATTATCGGTAAGCTTGTTCCTGCAGGTACAGGTATGCGTTCTAAGGAAATTCATCCCGACCTTTTTGAAGAGGAAGTTGAAATTTCTGAAGAAATAATAGACGATTCTATAGAAGTAACTGAAGAAGCTATAGAAGCAACCGCAGAATAGTTAAAAATCCACCTGGAAGCAGGTGGATTTTTGTTAATTCGTAATTCGGAATTGTTTTTCGCCTAATCTATATTGACACATTGTAGGGGCGATTCACAAATCGCCCGTTGTCATTTCGAGCGTATGCGAGAAATCTTTCGTTAAGACCCTTCGACTGCGCTCAGGGTGACAGGGAAAATAAATAATCAATAATTAATGTGTGCCTTCGGCACGGATATAAATGTTTTATAAATTTTTATTGACATATTGTAGGGCGTGGGCATGCTCGCGCCGATAATATTTTATCTGACTGAGCGGCAGTACCAAGGTCTCACCTGCCGGCTCGGTCGGTGCTTCTGCTTGAGCAGAGGTGTCCACCGGACACCCGCACCCCTGCCCTACACACAACCAATAATGACACGGTGTAGGTACAAGCCTCGTTAGTAGTGGTAGATGAAATCCTATTTACAAAATAAATGTCGGTATGTTATAATAATTTTGTAAATATAATAGTATGAATGAAAGGATGATATTATGAAGATTTGTATTTTTGGTGCGGCAAGTAATTTTATAAATAAAAAATATATAGCCGAAGTTGAAAAATTAGGTGAATTTTTAGCCGAAAAAGGACACGACCTTGTTTTTGGTGCAGGTACAAACGGTCTTATGGGCGCTGCGGCGCGCGGTTTTAAGCGTATGGGCGGTAAGGTTTGTGGTGTTGTTCCGCATTTTTTTAGAGAAGAATGTGTTGAAGTAATTTTTACCGAATGTGATGAATTGATTTTCACCGACACTATGGCACAGCGCAAGGCTAAAATGGAAGAGCTTGCCGATGCGTTTATTATAGTTCCCGGTGGCATTGGCACTTTTGAAGAATTTTACGAAGTTTTAACCTTAAAGCAGTTAGGTCGACATACTAAACCTATCGCACTTTATGATATTGACGGTTATTATGATAAGCTTGAAGAATTTATGGAGTATTCGATGGAAGAAGGCTTCATAAATAAGGTTTGCAAAGAAATTTACGCCTGTGCAGGCACACCCGAAGAAGTGATAAATTATATCGAAAACGATAAACCCGTAAAACGTAGTATAAGAGATTTGAAAAACGGATAAATAAATTATAGTTTATTGAAATGTTACTCGATTATTAAAAAAGGAACGACGTAAGAGGCGTACTCTTAAGGATAGAAAAAAGCTGTGTAGAAAATTTCTACACAGCTTTTAACTTTGTCTCATACCGTAACAAGCAGGGAAAACGTATATCACATTTTCCAAACTTTAGGAGAACCTAAAACCCTTTTACAAAATCAAGACAAACAAATATGTTATGATAGGGCATTGAACAAGTGAAAAATTTACTTATCAAAATCAAATAATTTTAAATGCATTTTCCCTGATTTCTCATAAATTGTGCCATCATCTTCCCAATATACACGATTAAACAAACTATAATAAATCGTTTCGCCATTGGTATAATAGTCGTAAGAATCGTTATATGGTTTCAATTCTTCATTTTCATCGAAATAAAAATAGCCTTCTTCACTCAAATAGCAGTAGTCACCATCATAAGATTTGCCGTTCTGATCTATATAAGAACCTGCTGTAAACCAAGCGCTTTCATAAGTATATATGTTCCCTTGCTTATCGTGTAGTGGGACATCATACAAATCGTCATATTTATTTCCGTGCACATCATAAAAAGTTGCAAGGGATTCACCATCAATTTCGCTTTTTAAATAGCCTACACCCATAGAAATAACCGACACAACAATCAAAATAGCCGAAAGAACAAACGCTATAATTGATATTATTAGAAACGAGGTGCTTCCTTTAGTTTTAACAATTTCTTTTTTAGATATCCATCGACGATAAACTTCAAATGCAATTCTTGCTATAATTGGAAAAAAACAAATTGCAACTATCCATAAAAATTTGTGATTGTCCTGTCTTTCTTTTAAAAGTTTATATGTCGAAATAACCATAAACAAGATAGCCAGTGAACGAAGAACAGGAACAATAATCAAATACCCCGTTGCACCTGTGGTAAAAAGTCCTTGAGAAACATTATCAAACATATTTAACACCCTCAATTGAAGCGAATACTTAGCTTCATACAACATACTTATCTTTTAGATTTGTTATATTATAACATTTTTGTCTTTAATATTCAAGGTGTTAGGATAACAAAGTATGGGTAGTGTCCTCTAGAGTACTACCCATATGTGTCGTTCCTTTTAATTTATATATTATTATAGTTTGTCGCTTGTGCCGCGACAGGCACGCCCTTTCTTATGTAGGCGAAAAGAAAGGGCGGAAAGATTCGCCTAAGGGGGAATTTCGATTTCCCCCTTAGGTGACAAAGATTTATTCACATAAAACCGCCGCCAAAGAGTGAAAACTAAGTTTTCAATTTGGCGGCAAGTTTTACAATTTTTTAAAGTGAGATTTCTGTCACCTTATCCCCCTTAAACGACAAGGACTATGTCCTTGATCTAATAAGCATATAGTCGCATCATAAGTATAAGGTTGTGATAAGGGTTTAAAATTTCACAAATTATTTAGTGTAATAGCTTATAGGATTTTATATCACACCATAAACTTCTACAATACCGCTTTTGTGGTAAAGGGATGGGGTTACTAATAAGGAATAGCCTTGCCCTGCTTCACAGCTCCACTCAACCGAACGTCTTTGCGGTACTGCACAGGCAGAAAGCAGCATCATTATAGCGCCGCCGTGCATTATAACACCTGCATGCTCAACATCATTATTAAGCATATCAATAATAATTTCATTAAGACCTACACACAGTCTTTTAATAAATTCGGTGTTGTCTTCGCCACCCTTGGGCGCGGATAATTTTCCTGCTGCCCAATCCTTAAAATCGGGGTTTAATTCAAGCTCTTTGGCGGTTTTACCCTCGAATTCGCCAAAATCGTACTCTTTTAGGTTTTCTACTAAAAACATTGGTACATCGGGGTAAAGAACCGCGCCTGTTTGTTTAGCGCGAAGCATTGGACTCGAATAAAGCCTTGTGATTTCGGGATAGTCTATATCTTCTTTCATCATTCTAAGCTCATTTAGTCCTTCGGGGGATAGCGGCAAATCGGTTTTACAGCCGATATACTGTCCTTTATAGTTGGCATCGGTAGCGCCGTGCCTTATTAAATGGATTTTAAGTGTTTTCATATTAGTTCTCCAATTATTGCATTAGAAATTAAAAATCCTTTGTTGGTAAGGTGAAATCTACCATCTGTTTTGGTGGCTAAGCCGTTTTTTATAAATAAATCAGCTTTGTTTTTGGGTAAAGCGATATAATCTACCCCGTCTTTAAGACGTAATCCCAGCATTAGCTTTTCGTTATCATTTCCGCCGTCACCGTCAGGAGTAGGGATAGCACCGTTTATATAACCCTTTAAATCGCGCTCAAAATAAAAGCGCTTGCCGTCTAAAAATGAGTGCGCTGACGGACCGAGCCCTAAATATTCTTCGCATTTCCAATACTTTAAATTGTGCCGACTTTCTTTCTTTTCTTTTGAAAAATTAGATATTTCATAGTGCGAAAAACCGCTATTTTCAAGGTAATCGCACATATATAAATACTGGTCGCAAACGGCATCTTCATCGGGTAAATTAAGGGTTTCGCGTTCTTTGAAAAATAAGGTTTTAGGCTCGATTTTTAAAATATAAGCCGATATATGCTCGGGATTAAGACCAAGCAAAAAGTCAAGATTTTGCTTTAGCGTATCGGTGGTGGAGTGGGGAAGACCTATCATTAAATCAAGCGAAATATTAGAAAATCCTAAATTTCGTGCAAGTGCTACAGCATTTTTGGTATCACTTTTAGTGTGGGTTCTGCCAAGGGTTAAAAGCTCACTGTCTATTCCGCTTTGAGCACCTATCGAAAGGCGGTTGACACCCGCTTGCTTTGCGCTTTTAAGCACATTTTCTATATCCTTTTGAGGATTTACTTCTAAGGTTATTTCGGCATCGCTACAGACCTTAAAATTATTTTTAATACATTCTAAAAGCGGTATTAAACGCTTACCTAAAAGCGAAGGCGTACCGCCACCAAAGTAAATAGTATCAATGGGGCGGTTAATATAGCCACCCCATTGTTTAATATCTCTTTTTAGCGCAGAAACATAACTGTCTATAAGACTATCGGTAATGATAGCCGAATAAAAGTCACAATAAGCGCATTTTTTTTGACAAAACGGTATATGAATGTAAAGACCGATATTAGTCAATAATTTCACCAATGCAGTTGCCGCCAACCTTAGCAGCGTTTGCTTCGTCGGTATCGATATGCATAGCAAGAGCGTAAGAATCGCTTACACGAGCAACAACATCGCCGAAAATAAGGCTTCTGCCGTCGGAATTGATTTTAACGCTTACGATTTGCTTATCTTTAATACCAAATCTTTCGCCGTCAGCAACGGTCATATGTATATGACGCTTAGCGGCGATAACACCTTCTTCTAATTCAACCTCGCCCTTAGGACCAATAAGCTTACATTTGCCGCTACCCTTAACATCGCCCGATTCGCGAATGGGAGCTACTACACCAATAGAGCGTGCATCTGTTAGAGAAATTTCAACCTGAGTTTCGGGACGAACAGGACCTAAGATAGAAGCTTTAAGCTGACCCTTTTCGCCTACGATAGTAACCTTTTCTTCGCAAGCAAACTGACCAGGCTGTGATAAATCCTTTTTATGTGTTAGGGTATAACCTTCACCGAAAAGAATCTCTAAATCTTTTTGTGACACATGTAGATGACGGGCAGAAATTTCTACCATTACTTCTTTAGCCATTTTCAAAACTCCTTAAATAAATTACTAATACTATTCTATCATATTTTCATGACTTTTCAAGAGTATTTTTAAACATTTTTGGATTGACTTTATAATCACTATAATGTACAATATAATTAATAGTGTGAAAGAGGTGTTTTGTTTGAAGCCTGTTTATAAAAGAGTACTTTTGAAGCTAAGCGGTGAGGTTTTAGCAGGTCAAAAGGGTGTAGGTATTGATTTTGACAAGGTTTTAGAGGTTTGCGCGAGCGTAAAAGAATGTGTAGATATGGGTGTAGAGGTAGCTATAGTTGTTGGCGGTGGCAATTTCTGGCGTGGCAGAAGCAGCGGCAAAATGGACCGCACACGTGCCGACCATATGGGAATGCTCGCTACTTCTATAAATTCTTTGGCTTTGGCTGATGCGCTTGAGCAGTTGGGTGTTACAGCCCGCGTTCAAACCGCTATAGAGATGCGCCAAATAGCTGAACCTTATATCAGAAATAAGGCGGTAAGACATTTAGAAAAGGGTAGAGTGGTTGTTTTCGGCTGCGGAACAGGTAACCCATTTTTCTCCACCGATACTGCGGCGGCTTTACGCGCGGCTGAAATTGGCGCTGATGTTATTTTTAAAGCTACTAATGTTGACGGTGTTTACGATAGCGACCCCAAACAAAACCCCAATGCTAAAAAGTTTAACACTTTATCACATTTGGATGTTTTACAAAAAGGCTTACACGTTATGGATAGCACAGCGGCTTCGCTTTGTATGGATAACGGAATTGAAATTTTAGTATTTAATCTTGACAATCCACATAATATTGTTTCGGCTATGGTTGGCGAAACAATAGGAACAGTTGTAAAATAGGAGGCTATTATGAACGAATTACTAAAGCTTACAGAAGAAAAAATGACTAAAACTGTTGCGGTTTTGGAAAAAGAGTATAAGTCTATCCGTGCAGGTAGAGCCAATGCTTCGGTTTTAGATAAAATTACGGTAGATTATTACGGCGCACCCACTCCCATTCAGCAAATGGCGGCAGTATCTGTGCCTGAACCCCGTATTTTAATGATTCAGCCTTGGGATGCTTCAACCTTAAAAGAAATTGAAAAAGCAATCCTTGTTTCCGATATCGGAATCAATCCACAAAACGACGGTAGAGTTATCCGTCTTGCATTCCCGCCGCTTACTGAAGAGCGCCGTAAGGAAATTGTTAAGGATGTTAAGAAAACCGCAGAAGAAAGCAAGGTTGCTATCCGTAACACAAGACGCGACGCTTTGGAAAAGCTTAAGGGTTTGCAAAAATCAAATGCTATCACCGAAGACGACCAAGCGGGTGGAGAGAAAAAAATTCAAAAGCTTACCGATAACTACTGTAAAGAAATTGACAACTTATCGGCAGTAAAGGAAAAAGAAATTTTAGAAATTTAAATTTTTGCGGTCCCACTTTTGTGAGACCGCTTTTATACGCAGGGTGATACTATGTTTTCAAAAAAGCATAAAGTAGATATCAGTTTACCGCAGCATATCGCAATTATTATGGACGGTAACGGCAGATGGGCGAAAAAACGCAAATTGCCGAGAAGTGCAGGCCATGTAGCAGGCGCTAAAAATTTTAAAACAATAGCGCGCTATTGTAACAAAATAGGTCTTAAATATTTAACGGTTTACGCTTTTTCCACGGAAAACTGGAAAAGACCGCAGGAAGAAGTAAACGGAATTATGAATTTGCTTCGCGATTACCTAAAGGATGCGGAAAATTTTAAAGACGAAAATATTCGCGTTCGCTTTATAGGTAATATAGAGCCGCTTGCAGACGATATTAAAGAGCTTATTCATAAAAACGAAGAAATGAGTAAGGACGCTACAGGTCTTAATCTTAATATTGCTATAAATTATGGCGGTAGGGATGAGATTACAAATGCAGTTAAAAACATTGTTAAAAGTGGTATTAGAGAAGCTGATATTGATGAAAGCGTAATTTCGCAAAACCTTTATACAAAGGATATGCCCGACCCTGATTTTATTATTAGACCAAGCGGTGAATACCGCCTTTCTAACTATCTCATTTGGCAATCTGCTTATGCGGAATTTTGGTTTTCGGATGTTTTATGGCCCGATTTTACACCCAAGCATTTGGATAAGGCTATTGAAGAATATAACAAGCGTAACCGCCGTTTCGGTGGAGTTTGAGTAAAATTGCCCACAGCACCGTTTTTGTTTGGGGCAGTACTTTTGTACGGCACCACTCACTGCAAACGGCACTGTGAACAATTTTCTTTCAAAGTATAGTTGCATTAATAATGTAGGGACAGGCGTCCTCGACTGTCCGTTAACGGAGTGATAATTTATGAAAACTCGTATAATTTCAGGTATTGTTATGGCGCTTATTGTAGCTGCTGTTTTGGTAGTTGGCTATTTGTGGGCACCGATTGTGATAACTATTGCGATAGCTCTTTTAGCTGCGGCTGCTGTATATGAGCTTGTGCACAATGCGGCAGGTATCACCAATAAAGCAGTTGTAATAGGCGCTTGTGCTTATGCAGCAATTGCTATTATATTGGGCTACTTAATGTTCTTTACAGGCGTTATAATCGCAACTGTTTTATATTGCATTTATGCTGTGGTTATGATTCTTGTAAATCATAAGGAGATGGATTTAAGCAAAATTGCTCTGGTTTATGGTTTTCCGATTCCTTTCGCGGCTGCTTTCTATTTTCTCAATGTAATAATAAACAACGATAACGGAATATATTATTTATTGCTGTTGCTTAATTTTTCATCTATCTGCGATATGGGTGCATATTTCACAGGTGTTACAATAGGTAAGCACAAGCTTTGCCCCGAAATAAGCCCCAAAAAGACGGTTGAAGGCGCTATTGGCGGTATAGTTTCAAGTATTGTATTTACTGTAGTAATTTCACTTTTGTTTGATAAATTCAGCATTGCGGTGCTTTTACTTACAATACCTTTCTGTATTTTGGGTATGATAGGCGATTTATTTGCTTCCGCTATAAAGCGTTCGGTAGGGCTAAAGGATTACAGCAATTTAATCCCAGGTCATGGCGGTATTATGGACAGACTTGATAGCATAATAATGATAGCACCCTTTATGTTTATTTGTATTGTTTTGGAAGTTTTAAAATGAAAAGTTTAGTTATTTTAGGTTCAACAGGTTCAATAGGTACACAAGCACTCGAAGTATGCCGCCGCGACGGATATAAGGTTGTAGCATTAGCAGCAGGTGGTAATATCACGCTTTTGGAAAAACAGGCTCGCGAATTTAATGTAAAAGCGGTGGCGGTTTTTAATGAGGAAAGAGCAAAAGAACTAAAAATTAAATTGGCCGATACCGATATTGAGGTTTTAAGCGGTATAAACGGTGTTTGTTTTGTTGCAAGTCTTGAAGCCGATATAGCACTTAACTCAATTGTTGGTATTGCAGGCTTGCGCCCTACCTTAACGGCGATTGAGAGCGGTAAGGATATTGCACTTGCCAATAAAGAAACCTTGGTAACAGGCGGCGATATTGTAAACGCTAAGGCAAAAGAAATGGGCGTTAAAATACTGCCTGTAGACAGTGAACATTCGGCGATTTTTCAGTCCCTACAAGGCTCACCTCAAAAGAGTATTCGAAAAATTTTGCTTACAGCATCGGGCGGTCCATTTTATAACAAAACCCGTAAGGATTTAGAAAATGTTACGGTAAAGGAAGCGCTTAACCACCCAAATTGGTCAATGGGCGCTAAGATTACTATCGACTCTGCAACCCTTATGAACAAGGGTCTTGAGGTGATTGAAGCGGTGCATCTTTTTGGACTTCCTGCCAGTAAAATAGAAGTTTTGGTGCACAGACAAAGTATAGTTCATTCGGGTGTAGAGTTTTCTGACGGTGCGGTTATTGCACAGTTAGGCACACCCGATATGCGCTTGCCTATTCAGTACGCCTTAACCTATCCCGAAAGAAGCAAATACGCTTTTGAGCATTTGGATTTGTTTAAGGTGGGTACGTTGACCTTCGAAAAACCCGATACCGATACTTTTAGATGCTTACCGCTTTGCGTGAAAGCGATAACCGATGGTGGACTTTTACCCACCGTAGTAAATGGTGCTAACGAGCAGGCGGTTGGACTATTTTTAGAAGGTAAAATAAAATTTTTACAAATCGCCGAGCTTGTGGAAAAAGCGCTCGTTTCGGCTAATAATAAGAAAGACTTCACTTTAGAAGATATACTAAATGCAGATAAGCAAGCAAGAGAATGCGTTTTGCAAAACATTTAATTACGAATTAAACTAGCTGGTGATTGATATTTTAGATTTATGGAATAATGTTTGGCCATATTTAGTGGCAATACTTTTATTTTTAGTGCTTATAATAATACATGAATTCGGTCATTTTATTGCCGCAAAGCTTTTGGGTGTTAGGGTGAACGAGTTTGCAGTAGGCTTTGGTCCTAAGCTCTTTTCTAAAAAATTGGGTGAAACCAATTATGCTTTTAACCTTATCCCCTTAGGCGGTTATTGCGCTATGGAGGGTGAAGATGAGGGCAGTTCTGACGAAAAGGCTTTTTGCAACAAGGCGGCTTGGCGCAGATTTTTAATTGTTGTAATGGGTGCAGTTTTTAATTTAATTTTAGGCTTTATAATAGTAATGCTTATTTTAACGCCTACAAAAACCTTTGCAACTACCACTATTGCTGAGTTTATGCCTAACGCGGTAAGTGAACAAAGCGGTTTACAGGTTAATGATAAAATTTTAAAGGTAGACGGCAGAACAATTTTTTCAACCTACGATTTAAGCTATGCCTTTACCAATGTAGATGACGGTAAAATTGATATAACGGTGCTTCGCGACGGCAAAAAACAGTTACTAAAGGATGTTAAGTTTGATTCCGAGAATTACGAAGGTATGGATTTTTTAACGGTAGATTTTAAGGTTTACGGTGAAAAAAAGACTTTTGGAACTTTCTTAAAAAATACGGTTAAAACCTCTGCTTCATATACGGTGGTTATATGGCGAAGTTTAGTAGATTTGCTTAGCGGAAAATACGGAATAAGTCAGGTTTCGGGCCCTGTGGGTGTTACGGTGGTAATTGCCGATGCCGCAAGGCAAAGCTTACAAAACCTATTGCCGTTAATGGCGTTTATAAGCATAAATTTAGGAATATTCAATCTACTTCCAATCCCTGCATTAGACGGTGGAAGACTTATGTTTATACTTTACGAAATGATTTTCAGAAAGCCGGTACCCCAAAAGTACGAGTCATTAGTACACACGATAGGCTTTGTGGTGCTTATTGGCTTTATGATACTAATACTAGTCAAAGATGTTTTAGGTTTAATTTTTTAGGAGATAAAATGTACACTAACAAGGATACTGTAAAAGTAAAGGTTGGCAACACTTATATAGGCGGTGACGCACCTGTAAGCGTGCAGTCTATGCTTTGTGTGCCTGTTCACGATATAAAGGGTAATGTAGCGCAAGCACTTAGGCTCGAAGCCGCGGGGTGCGATATTGTGCGTGTTACCGTTCCTGATAAGGAGGCCCTTAAAACCGTAAAGGCATTAAAAGAAAATATTAAAATACCGCTTGTAGCCGATATTCATTTTGATTATCGCCTAGCGCTTGAAAGCGTAGCTACGGGTGTAGATAAGGTACGCATAAACCCAGGTAATATTGGGGACGAGAGTAAGGTTAAAATGGTAGCCGATGCTTGTAGAAATGCAAAAGTGCCTATTAGAATAGGGGTTAATTCGGGCTCGCTTGAGAAGGAAATTTTGGCAAAATACGGTGCGGTTACACCCGAAGCTATGGTTGAAAGCGGTCTTTATCATATATCATTGCTTGAAAAATTTGATTTTACCGATATTGTACTCTCGCTCAAATCATCAGATACCTTTAAAATGTATAAGGCATACGAATTAGCGGCAGAAAAATGCCGTTATCCGCTGCATTTGGGCGTTACCGAGGCAGGCACAGAGAGTATGGGTGTTATAAAATCTGCGGCGGGTATCGGAGGTCTTCTTTTGCGCGGAATAGGTAATACCATAAGAGTATCTTTAACTGACGACCCTGTTAAAGAAGTAGAAGCTGGCAAGAGGCTTCTTAACGCAATAGGAATAAGACAGGACGGTATAAAATTTGTTTCCTGCCCCACCTGTGGCAGAACCGAGATTGATTTAATCGGTATTGCAAAACAGGCAGAAGAACGACTTAGGAATGTAAACAAAAACATTACCGTAGCAATTATGGGTTGTGTTGTAAACGGTCCGGGTGAAGCATCCTCGGCGGATATAGGTATTGCCGGCGGCAAGGGTTGCGGTGTACTGTTTAAAAAAGGTGAAATTATTTGCAAACTGCAAGAAAATGAATTGCTAGATAGATTAGTAGAAGAAATAGAAAAAATGTAACGGAGTTGTAAAAATGGCTACCCCCCGATTTTTAGATGTGTTTTCACAAGTCATAACAGAAGATGAACTAAAGAATAATTTACAGGACGCTCTTTTAAGCAAATGTAAGTTGAATATTGATGAACGCACACTGGATATAAAAATTAAAAGCGATAATTACATAACACACGAAAATCAAATAAAGCTTAATGTAGCACTTAAAAAAGCACTTCAGCTTAACTCTTGTAATGTAAAGGTTGATTTTACAAGCTTTAGTGTTGAAGCCTGTAGGGATATTGCAGACGAATTGAAGCTTAAAAGTCCTGCAGTTAACGGATATTTAAACGGCGCTGGATATGAAATATATGATAATAAAGTATTTATAGATTTAAAGCATGGCGGATATGCCCATATAGTAGAAAGTGGATTTATAAATAATTTTATAATTGTTGTTAAAAACCGCTTCGGTATTGAATGTGACTTAGAATTCACAGGACAACTTGAAGATGTTGAAATGGAAATACCGCTACCCGAGCCGCCTGTAAAAGCAGAGGCTAAACCGCAAAAAAAGCAAGAAAGCAAGGGCGTTACTTTTGAAAAACGCAACGACAAGCCACAAAACGGTATAGTTTATCTTGATAATCCTAAGCAGTTTTACGGTAGGCGTGCAAACTTTGAAAATATAAGGTCTATGATTTCGGTGTCTCCCGATGATAATGAAATTTGTTGTTGGGGTGAAGTGTTCCAAAAAGAAATTCGCACCATCAATACCAAACGCGGCGAAAGTAATATTGTAAGCTTTTCTTTTTCAGACTACACAAACTCCATAAACTGCTCAATGTTTATGGACCCTAAGCGTATGGGCGATATTGCCGAATTAAAGGATGGCGCATTTCTGCTTATAAGGGGCTTTTACGAGTTTGATAACTATAAAAAAGACTTTATTTTAAAGCCTAACGCTATGGCGGTTTTGCAAAGCTACTCTGAGACCGACGATTACGACGGTGAAAAGCGAGTAGAACTTCATTGCCATACCAATATGTCTGAAAAGGATGCGGTATGCTCGGCGGAAAGTATTATCAACCAAGCGTATAAATGGGGACACAAGGCGGTTGCTATTACCGACCACGGCGTTGTACAGGCATATCCTGCCGCCGCGGGAGCGGTTAAGTCTATCCGCAAAGCAGGGGGAGATTTTAAGGTAATATACGGTATGGAGGGCTACTTTGTAGACGATACCGATATAGATGTTGCAACTCTTAATGCCAAGCAAATTAAGCGCTATCACCAAATTATTTTGGTTAAAGACCTTGTGGGTCTTAAAAATCTTTATAAATTAGTATCGGACGCTCATTTGAACAACTTTAAAGGTAGACCTTTAACCTTGAAAAGCAAATTGAATGAATTGCGTGAAGGCTTGATAGTGGGCTCTGCCTGTGAAGCGGGTGAGTTGTTTCAGGCTATTCTTGAAAACAAGCCCGAAGAAGAGCTTTTAAAAATTGCCGATTATTACGATTATCTTGAAATTCAGCCTATTGGCAATAACTACTTTATGGTTAGAGAATCGGGCCTACCCGATAAAAAGGATAAAAAGGGCAATGTTATACCTAATAGGTTCCGTAATATTACCAATGAAGAAATACTTAAAAACTTTAACCGAAAAATTGTAGAAATAGCCGATAAACTGGGCAAGCCTGTAGTTGCTACGGGGGATGTTCATTTTCTTAAAAAGAGCGACGATATTATCCGTAAAATTCTTATGGCGGGTCAAGGCTACGAAGCTGAAGACTTTGATTATCAGGCACCGCTTTATTTTAAAACCACTAAGGAAATGCTGGAAGATTTTTCATACTTTGGTGAGCGCGCAAAAGAATTTGTTATAGATAATCCGCAAAAAATTGCTGATATGGTAAGCGGTGATGTTATACCCGTACCTGACGGTAACTATCCACCTGTAATTGAAGGCTCGGATGAGATGTTGCGCGAAATTTGTTGGGATAATGCCCACAAAAAATACGGCGAGAATGTTCCCGAAATTGTAGCAAAGCGCCTTGATAAAGAGCTTAATTCAATTATCAACAACGGCTTTTCTATAATGTATATTTCGGCGCAAAAATTGGTGGCTTACAGCGAAGAAAACGGCTATTTAGTTGGCTCGCGTGGTTCGGTTGGCTCGTCCTTTGTTGCTACTATGGCGGGTATTTCCGAGGTTAATCCCCTAGCACCGCACTATGTTTGCCCTAACTGTCAGCATAGCGAGTTTTTTACTAAGGGTGAAGTTGGCTCGGGCTTCGATTTGCCCGAGAAAAACTGCCCGCACTGTAACACACCCTTAAACCGCGACGGTCACGATATTCCGTTTGAAACCTTCCTAGGCTTTAAGGGCGACAAGGTGCCTGATATAGACCTTAACTTCTCGGACGAATTCCAAACCGAAGTTCAGAAATACACCGAAACCCTTTTTGGCAGTGAAAATGTGTTTAAAGCGGGTACAATTTCTACCGTTGCCGAAAAAACCGCCTTCGGTTTTGCAAAGGCTTATGCCGAGAAAAAGGGCATAACACTCAGTAATGCCGAGCTGTCAAGATTGGCGTCTTTAGTAGAAAAATCTGGTATTAAAACTACTACAGGTCAACACCCTGCGGGTATGATTGTAGTACCGCGTACTAATACTATTTACGATTTTTGCCCAATACAACACCCTGCTAACAAGGCGGAATCGGGCGTAATTACTACCCATTTCGACTTCCATTCTATCCACGATACAATATTAAAGCTTGACGAACTCGGTCATGTAGTGCCTACAACATATAAATATCTCGAAGAATATACAGGCATACCCGTAAGCAAGGTTTCAATGAGTGATGAAAAGGTTTATAGCCTATTTACTTCACCTGAAGCGTTAGGAGTTACTGCCGAAGATATTGATTCTAAAACGGGAACCTTCTGTATCCCCGAGTTTGGAACAAAGTTCGTTCGTGATATGCTTGTGGACTGTAAGCCTAAAAACTTCTCTGATTTGTTGCAAATTTCAGGTCTTTCCCACGGTACCGATGTTTACCTTGGTAACGCTAAGGACCTTATTGAAAACGGCACCTGTACCATTTCCGAAGTTATAGGTACGCGTGATAATATTATGGTGTACTTAATACATCAGGGCATGGACGAAGGCAGAGCCTTTAAAATTACCGAAACTGTGCGTAAAGGCTTGGTTGCTAAGGGTAAGGTTTCAAAAGAAGAATGGGGACAAATGGAAGAAGATATGCGCGCTGTTGGTGTGCCCGAATGGTACATAGGCAGCTGCTATAAGATTAAGTATATGTTCCCTAAGGCTCACGCGGCGGCTTATGTTATAGGAGCGCTACGGCTTGCTTGGTATAAGGTATACCATCCGCTCGAATTTTACTGTGCTTACTTTACAGCGCGCCCCGAAGATGTTGATGTTCCTACCTTAATGGGCGGAATACCGGCAGTAAGACGTTATTTGGAAGAGATTAAAAATAAGGGTAGAGAAGCTAGCCAAAAAGAGCTTGATGTTTATGAAAATATGCTTATTTTTAATGAAATGATGTCAAGGGGAATTGAAATATTGCCAATTGACCTTGAAAAATCCCACGCTATGAAGTATCTACCCGAAGATGGCAAAATGCGTCTTCCGTTTGGTGCACTTTCGGGCGTAGGTGAAAAGGCGGCATATTCCATTTACGAAGCGGCGCAAAAAGGCGATTTTATTTCAAAAGAAGATTTCCAGCTTGAAGCAGGCGTTTCTAAAACCATTATTCAAAATCTTGCAGATTTAGGCGCGCTTGACTCACTCCCCGATACAAATCAAATATCTATGTTCTAAATTTTGTAAATTAAAAAATCCCACCAAAAGAATTTCTTTTGGTGGGATTAATATTTTATAATTCAAATTTACATATTTGATTTAAATACATCTGCCACTTCGGAAATAGTGATGTATGCGGTGGAATCTGCTTCATGTACAATGTCCTTCATTTTGGATATTTGGAAGCGGTTAAGAACAAAGTAGATAATGGTTTTTTCACTGCCCGAATAACCGCCCGTTGCCGAGATTTTTGTGGGCGCGCTACCAAATTCCTCTGCTAAAGCGTTTGATACTTCATCGGGGCAAATGGTTACTATCATTGCCGCTTTTGAACGGTCAAGACCCTCTACTATGAAGTCAACCGTTTTAATTCCTGCCGCGTAGGTCACTATTGAATAAAGCGGTAAAATCCAGCTATGTATAGCAATACCACAACAAACATATAAAATCACATTGTATATCATAACAAAGGTGCCAACGGTGATATTAAGCTTTTTAGCGAAAATCACCGCCATAACTTCAATGCCATCCATAGCGCCCCCAAAACGGATAGCCATACCGCTGCCTACACCTGATATGAGTCCGCCAAAAAGGGCGCATAGAAGCAAATCTTTACCTGCAAGTGGGGAAGCAATGCTTACATCTATAGGTAAAATATCGGTTATAAGCCAGGCCGAAAGCGAATAAATGCAAACTGTGTAAATAGCATAAACCGTGAATCTAAGTCCCTGCTTTTTTAATCCGTAAAGGAATAGCGGAACATTAAGTGCTACAAGAAAGATAGAAAGGGTTAAATATTCGGGAGTAATTTGCGATAATAACATAGATGTACCCGAAATACCGCTGTCGTAAAGCTTTACAGGCGCTAAAAACATTGTAACACCAATAGAGTTTACAATGCCGGCAATTGTAAGCATAAGGAAGTCTATTACTTTGAATTTTCTCATTTACGGTTCTCCAACGGTATATAATCTCTGTGTGGTTCTACTGCCATATATGCAGGGCGGATAATTTTGCCTGCGTTAAGGATTTCTTCAATACGGTGTGCCGACCAACCCGAAATACGCGCTATTGCGAAAATAGGGGTAAACAGCTCGTGCGGAAGACCTAACATATCGTAAACAAAGCCACTGTAAAAGTCGATATTAGCGCTGACACCTTTATACATTTTGCGCTGTTTTGCAATGAGCCTTGGCGCAAGTTCTTCAACCTTTGAGTAAAGCGAAAATTCATCACATAGTCCCTTAGCAGCTGAAAGTCTTTCAACATAGCTTTTAAAGATCTGCGCACGTGGGTCAGATACCGAGTAAATTGCGTGACCGATTCCGTAAACCAAACCGGTTTTATCAAAGGCTTGCTTGTTTACAATTTTATTTATATAATCTGATATTTCGTCATCGTCTTTCCAATCCTTAACATTCGTTTTTATATCCTCAAACATTGCAGCAACCTTAAGGTTTGCACCGCCGTGCTTAGGTCCTTTTAATGAGCCTAATGCCGCCGCAATTGCAGAATATGTATCTGTACCTGATGAAGATACAACATGAGTGGTAAAGGTGGAGTTATTACCGCCGCCGTGCTCAGCGTGGAGTACCAAAGCCATATCAAGTACTTTTGCTTCAAGCTCGGTATAATTTCCGTCAATACGCAGTAGATAAAGTATATTTTCTGCGGTTGATAGTTCAGGCTTGGGTTCGTGAATAAAAAAGCTTTCACTTTTCTTTCGGTGGTAGTTGTGTGCGTTATAGCCGTAAACCGCTAAGGACGGAAAACGCGCAATAAGCTGTAAGCTTTGCTTAATAAGGTTTGGTATGCTTGTGTCGTCGGCTTTGCTGTCATAAGAATAAAGGGTTAACACACTGCGGGCTAAAGAGTTCATTAAATCTGATGACGGTGCTTTCATAATAACATCGCGTACAAAATTATCGGGCAAAGCTCTAAGTGTACCCAAGGTATTGTTAAAATCCGCCAACTGTTCCTTATTGGGAAGAACGCCGAATAAAAGTAGGTAGGTAACCTCTTCAAAGCCAAAACGGTTTTGAGATGTAAAGCCGTCAACAATATTTCTAATATCATAGCCGCGGTAGTATAATTCACCCGGACAAAAAATTTCTTTACCGTCTACTGTTTTTCTTGAAATTACATCCGAAATTTCGGTAAGACCTGTCAAAACACCGCGGCCGTCTAAGTCGCGTAGTCCCCTAAACACCTTGTGCTTCACATTAAGCTCGGGGTCAATTTTACAGTTATTTAAACAAATTGAAGTATATTTCTCAATCTGCGAGTTAAGGTTTGCGTTTATATTTTTCACTTTACATCTTCTTTCTGTAGTTTGGTTTATTTTAAAATATAATTATTAACAGGGTGTTAATTGAATTTTAAAACTTTATAATAGCTTGCGTATATTCTGTCGAGCAGTCCTTGGGGGTATTAAAGGATAACCCGTAAAGGTCGCTCGCACGGCATTCGGTTTCAAACATATATTTAGCATCACTACTTAAATTTTCAATTTCGCTAACCCTTAGTACAATAGGTATAGGAGACAAGGGCGCCGTTTGTTTTAATATGTTTTCGCCGCCTTTAGTAAATCCTAAAACCCTTAAATAAGGTGGAGTTTTTAAAAACAGGCGGTTGCCTATTTCCAAATATGCCGAAAGTACCAGTCGGCGTATACGCGCAAGGGTATAACGCTTGACCTTTATATTAGCATAAAGCTCGTCTAAGCTTTTTGCGGTTTTTATAGCAGAGTATAGCTTGTTTTCTACACCCTCACTTAAATCGGGCAAGTCTTTAAAAAAGCTTTGTGGTTTAGAACGAAGACTTGACAAAATCGCAGTATCAAGGCGGCTGATATCCGAATAATCGCTACCTTCAAATAACGGAAAAACTTCACAGGGAATAAGGTTTTTATATTCTTGTAAAGCGCCTTGCTTTATTTTTCCCCTTAAAGTAGATGCGCTTGCAAATTTTTGGGTTACAGTAGCGCTATCGTGCATAGCACCAAGTCTTTTAACAGTTTTAAAGGAGATATTAGCATTTATATTCTTAGCGGCGGTGATGTATTCCACCGCTAAATTATTATTGGCACCGTTTAAAATATCTTTAGGTGCACCGCATTCTTCGGCGGCAAGCTGACGGGCTTTAGCAAAGGTAATGCCTTTTTGTAAATATTTGGGAAGTTTAGCTTCAAATTGAGGGGATTTTAAAACTTCGGCGGTTTTTATAAGGCTTTCAATATCGCCGCATTCACTGCCGAACATCAAGGTGTCACAGCCGAGTGCCCAAAGAACCGAAACTCCCCCTAAAGCAAAGTTTTGCGTAGTAGACATAGAATAGCAAACAGGAAGCTCGGCTACTAAATCCGCACCGCATAACAGAGCTGATTTTGCACGTATATACTTATCGTATATGGCGGTATCGCCGCGCTGAACAAAGTTGCTGCTTATAACGCAAACAACCTTGCCGTATTTTTTAGCTTCATTTATTAGGTATTTATGACCATTATGCAGAGGATTAAACTCCGCAATTATACCTACAGTAGACAAATTATCACTTCTTTATAAAAAAACTTGAAAAAGCTTTCAGAATGTAGTAATATAGTATTTATATGATACCATATTTTAGTATTTAATTCAATGTTTTTTTGGAGGCAGAAAAAATGAAGATTTTCGTAGTAAATGCAGGTAGTTCTTCTCTTAAGTATCAGCTTATTGATATGGAGAATGAAAGTGTATTGGCAAAGGGCTTGTGCGAGCGTATAGGTGTTTCGGGTGCTATCACACACAAAACACCTGATGGCAGAGTATATTCGGCAGAAACCGCTATGCCCACCCATACAGAAGCTTTTAATGCAGTAGTTTATGCTCTTACAAAGTCCGAAGCTAAGGTTATTGATTCTTTTGATGAGGTTTCGGCTATTGGTCACCGTATAGTACAAGGTGGCGCTATATTCAAGGGCTCTTGCCTTATCACCCCTAAGGCTTTACAGGATATTGACGATTTAGGCGCATTAGCACCGCTTCACAACCCTGCACATGTTTTAGCTATAAAGGCTTGCATTAAAACCTTTGGTGACAAAATTCCTCAGGTTGCAGTGTTTGATACTTCTTTCCACCAAACTATGCCTGAGCATGTTTATATGTTTGCGCTTCCCTATGAATATTATGAAAAGTACAGTGTTCGTAAGTACGGCGCACACGGTACAAGCCATGATTTTGTATCTAACCGTTTGGCAGAGGTTGTTGGTAAAGACCGTAAGGATATGAAGATTATAACCTGCCACTTAGGTAATGGTTGCTCTATCACTGCAGTTAAGGACGGCAAGTGCTTTGATACTTCTATGGGCTTTACTCCCCTTGACGGCTTTATGATGGGTACCCGTACAGGTACATTAGACCCCTCCGCTTTAACCTTTATTGCTGAAAAGGAAAACCTTACCCCTGCTGATATTAACCGTATTTGCAATAAAGAATCAGGCGTTTTAGGTGTTTCGGGTGTATCTAACGATAACCGTGACGTTCAGGCTGCTGCTGAAAACGGAAACCACAGAGCACAGCTGGCAATAGATATGCAGCGTTATCAAATTTTAAAGTTTGTAGGTTCTTATGTTGCTGCTATGAACGGTGTTGACGCTATTGCATTTACAGGCGGTATAGGTGAAAACGATGCGGGACTTCGTGCTTTTGTTTGCGATAACTTAAAATATATCGGCGTTGAAATCGATGCCGAGCAAAATAAGAAGAACGGTCAAGAAGTTAAAATTTCTACCGATAACAGTAAAGTGGATGTTTACATTATCCCCACTAATGAAGAGCTTGCTATCGCAAGAGATACTTTAAAAATTATTTCTCAGTAATAGGTGATATAATGACACTTAATGAAATAAAAACTAATATTAGAAACGGTAAATATGATAAAGACTTTTTAATGCTTTACGGCGAAACCGAAAAGGCAAAAAAGCGTTATAGTGACGCTTGTGATGAATTTTTAGGTCTTTTTGGCGATAGTGATAATATCCGCGTTTTCTCTGCCCCTGGCAGAACCGAAGTGGGCGGTAACCATACAGACCACCAACACGGAAGTGTTGTCGCCGGCGGTGTTGATATGGATGTTATTGCTATTGTAGCTGAAAACAATGACAATGTTATCCGTGTTAAGTCTAAAGGCTACGATATGGATGTTGTAAATGTTCAGGAATTCGATAAGCGCGACAAAGAAATTGGTAGAGCAATTTCGCTTATTCGCGGTATTTGCCATAAATTTGCCGAACTTGGTTACTCTATAAAAGGCTTTAATGCTTATACCACTTCAAATGTGCTTAAAGGCTCGGGGCTTTCGTCTTCTGCTGCGTTTGAAACCCTTTTAGGTAACATTATTAACGGTTTATATGCTAATAAAGAGCTTGCTCCCATAGAGCTTGCAAAAATCGGTCAGTTTGCTGAGCGAGAATACTTTGGTAAGCCTTGCGGTCTTCTTGACCAGATGGCTTCATCCTTGGGTGGCTTTACTTATGCAGATTTTAATAACCCTGCTGAACCCATTACCGAAACCATTAATCTTGATATAAGAGATTTTGGTTACACCCTTTGTGTTGTAGACACAGGCGGAAACCACGCTAATTTAACACAGGATTATGCCGATATTACTATCGAGTGTAAGCAAATAAGCAATGCTTTAGGTGTTGAATTTTTGCGTGATGCCGATGTAGATAAGTTTTATAAATCTTTAGCCGCCTTGCGTAAAGAGTTTGGTGAACGCGCGGTGCTTCGTGCTTTCCACTTCTTTAACGAACAAGAGCGCGTTTTAAAACAACGCGATGCATTGCTTGCAGGCGATTTTAAAGCCTTCTTAAAGCTTGTTAATGAATCGGGTCAGTCGTCTTTTGATTATTTGCAAAACCTTTACTCTGTCTCCGCTGTTAAGGAACAAGGCTTGTCGCTTGCAATTGCGCTTACCAAGCAGTTCTTGGGAGAAGAAGGCGCTTGCCGTGTTCATGGCGGCGGTTTTGCAGGTACTATTCAGTGCTACATACCAACTGAAAAGCTTGCCGAGTATAAGCAGATGATAGAAGCGGTTTACGGTAAGGATAGCTGTAGCGTGCTTTCTATTCGTCCCGTTGGTGGATATGAAATTGAGTTATAATATGTAATTGTAAAGGCTATCTCACTTTTTGTTGAGATAGCCTTTATTTTTATAATATTAAATATTTAGTTATGGTAGCGTTTAAGGGTTTCATATTGTTTTTTCCGTTTTCGATCTATTCGATAAAAACTTTGAACGTTGTTAAATCCGTGATTCAAAATGGTATTTGTCTTGCTTTTGTTAGATATTGAAATTTCTGTTAATGCTCGTTCGTAACGTAAATTATTAATATACTCAAGAAAGCTGCAATGAAAATGCTCCTTAAAAATGCGAGAAAAATATGCTGGAGAGTAGCCGAATTTTTTAGCTATGACATCGCGAGTTATGGGAGTTTTATAGTTATTATCTATATAAAGCAGTATTTCTTCAAAACGTTGGTTGCGCCCTTTTCCGTCATCCTTACGGTATCCATAGTGATTTAGCGCTTTACCTAAAACTAAACCAATATAACCCCGTCTTTCAAGACCGTTAAGGGTATTCTGGGTTTCAATTATTTTGTTAAGAAGGTCAAGAATTTCTAAATTGAATTTTTTATCAAGTAAAAAATTTTGAAGCGGTGATTT
This sequence comes from Clostridia bacterium, assembly GCA_017403265.1. GTDB lineage: Bacteria > Bacillota > Clostridia > Oscillospirales > Acutalibacteraceae > UBA737. The sequence goes on along the minus strand of JAFQOJ010000030.1, from coordinate 8,938 downwards.
AATTAAATTTGAAAGAGCTTCATACTCAAAAGGTCTAATTGTAAAAAGGATATGCTTTCCTTCGTTAGGTGAATAACATTGGTGTAATTCATATGGATTGCAAAAATAAATATCGTCTTTGGAAAGAGTTACGGATTGGTTGTTGATAGTTATTTCATGGTCTCCGTTTAGTATATAAGACATTTCCATCTCGCCGTGAAAATGTGTTTGGCAGCCTGTATTATGTAGTTCTTTGCAAAGGAGTTGATGCTTTCTTTTATTATATACTTCAAAATATCCGATCATTTTTAATCCTTCTTTTATTTGAAATTGCTAGTCTGTTATACCATATTTCAAAGGCAATCTAACGGTTGTGTGAAATATGATGATAACATCGTAAAAAGAAAAATTTTAGATTTTTCTGCGCGTTTACGCGCATTGCCGTATTTATGGCAACTTTTTAAAGATATTATACCATACTATCAAACAAAATGAAACAAAATTATCACTTTTTTTGTTGAAAATGTTAATTTGCTTTCTATAATTAAAATTGTAAGGCGGTAAAGGTCTTATATACATTGCGTAAAATTAAAGACATAAAGGAGAAGAATTATGGCAAGAACTAAATTAGAGGGAATTTATATACCCGTAATCACCCCATTTAACGAGGATGAGTCGATTAATTTCGAGGCTATTAAGGAAATTGCTAAGTTCCTTGGAGAAAACGGTGTAACAGGTATTATTCCGTCAGGCTCAACAGGTGAAATGATTGCTTTAAGAGTTGAAGAACAGATTGCTGTTAACAAGGCATACATAGAAGCAGGTCACGCAAACGGACTTAAAGTAGTTGCTTCTACAGGTGCTTATCGTACTTGCGATGTTGTTAAAATGTCACAGGCTGCTGAAGCAGACGGTGCGGATGGCATTATGGCTGTAACGCCTTGGTATATGGGACCCACTAAAGAGCAGATTTATCAACATTATAAAACAATTCATGAAAGCATCAGCATTCCTGTTATGATGTATCACAATCCTTATTATTCAACAGTTTTACTTGATGACGAATTTATTGCTAAAATGTATAACGAAGGCTGTATCGATGCTATTAAAGAGCGTCAGGCTGATGTTTACCGTCAACAAAATCTCCGTCGTTTAACTGATGATAATTTCAGTATTTTCTATGGATTTGATGTATGCCCCGTTGAATGTATGACTTGTTGGTCTGACGGTTGGATTTGCGGTACAGGTAACCTCTTCCCAGCAGAAAATGCAAAGGTTTACAAACTTGCTAAAGCAAGAAAGACCGAAGAAGCAATGAAAGCACAAGAAGAATTAGTGTGGCCGTATCTCCATTTATTTATGGAACCCGATTCAAACGGAGAAATTCTTTGGCTCCAGATTATCAAGGAAGGTTTGAAACTTCGTGGTGTTGAATCAGGTTATTGTCGTAAGCCGGTTCTTGATGATTTACCTGAAGAAACCGTTGAAAGATTAAAGGCCACTTTAAAGCATTACGGTTATATCGACTAAATGTTTTATAAAATTTGGTTGTTTTATAATTGCACCAATAAATAATTTACCTATTGCCAAGCAACCAATTTTTATAGTTGATTGCTTGGCTTTTTTATATTATAATTTACATTGCTTAAAGTAGACTTTCTGTTACTTTACAGTAGAAAAATTAAGGAGAAAACAAGTATGACCAAAAAGGTTTTCACAGATGACATATTAACCTCAAAAGAATTAAAAATAACCGAAGGCGCTCCTATTGCCGATGTTGCAAGAACCATCACGACCGAGGTTAGTGATATTGCAATAAAAAAAGGTGATGCCTTCGCTCAAGAGATAACCGACTGTTTTGTTTCGGATTTTGAAAAGCCGGGCGATAAGATGGCGCACGTATCAACCTTTATTGTGGTAGATAATTATGTTTATATGACATACTACGCCAATACAAAAGAACCCGAAGAAGACCCCAAAAATCAAACTGCGCGACTAGCCTACGCACCTATTGATGATATAGAAAACAAAATCTTTATTGATTTGCAAACCACTGGTGATACGGTTGGCGGCAAGGTTATTGATATGGTTTACGATACTATTTTAATGAAAAAAGACGACGATACCATATACATAATGTGGACTGCCCAGACCGAAGGAAATTACTATCGTTTTTACTGCCCGTTTACTATTTCTACCAAAACTCTTGGCGAGATTGGAGTAAACAGATTTAAGGTAGGGGATACAGTAAACGATTTTTCAATAAGCGGAATTAAAACAGCACTAGCCGCAAACGATATTCCTTGCAAAAAAATGTATGTGGATATTGGTATTATGCAAAAAATGTCCAGCCGAATTGAAAACGGCGAAAGATATTATTATACAGGTACATATAGCGGTGATTTTACAGCTATAATAAAAAGTAATGATTTAATCACTTGGGAGTATGTTTCACAGCCTGATTTTATAAACGATTCCAAATGGGAAAACGCAACCTATGTTTTAGAGGATAAGGTTTTTTATTTTGTAAGGCAGCAGTTTGAAAATAAATGCGGATTTTTAACTGCTTACAACCTGCTTGACAATACTTGGGATAAGCCTATAGAAATTGAAGACTGTCAATCTCGCGGAGATTTTATTCTTTACGGTGGTGAGCTTTTTCTTTTCCACGCTCCTATTGACCGCGATCACATAGGCATAGTTAAAATTGATACCGAAGATATTACAAACAGTCAAGTTCTCTTACAGGCAAAAATGCATACAAGCTGCTTCTATCCGTTTGTTGATTACTATAAAAATAATGAGCTTGCAATGTCGTATACCATAGCAAGAAAACACATACGACTTGCAAAATTCACCCTTAGCAAATATCTTTAACTGCAAAAATTCCCAAAAGTGTATAAAAAACACTTTTGGGAATTTGTTTATTTATCAAAGCGGTATGCTCTTGGGGTTTTGCCATAGGTTTTATAAAAAAGCCTATGAAAATAGCTTATATTTTCATATCCCGTTTGAAGAGCAATTTCGTCAATGTTTATGTGGGTGTTTCTTAAAAGATATGCCGCTTGTGACATCCGCTTGTTATGTAAAAGCTCGGTATAAGTTTTACCTGTTCTGCGCTTAATTTCGCGCGAGAGCCAAGTGAAATCGTAGTGCAGAGAGTTTGCAAGCTCGTTTAAAGAGCAACTTTTATAATGTTCTTCAATATAGCTTAGCACCTGCATAACTAATTGCTCATCAGGGTTTATGTAGGTTAGCTTATCGGTGTGGTTTAAAAGCTGCAAAATTAAAAGCCCCATAGTAGATTGATTTATGCTTCGCTTGTTTTGTACATTATTAAGCAGTGTCCAAACAAGATTTTCCACAAGGTTTTGAATGGGCAAAAGATCCGCAACCTTAAAATGCAGGTAAGGGGTATGGGACTCACTATTTAAAATACAGTCAATCATAAATTTTTTTATAGGGCTTTCTTCGCTTTCAAGCATTAAAAGGGTTTTATCAAAAAATTCGGGTAAAATTATAAAATTTACAGCAATATCATTTTGACTGGCAGGCATAATTTCCTGTCTTGCGTTTTGCGATAAAAATAACAGCTCGCCTTGGTTTAAGGTAATATGCTCGCCGTTGATAATATGCTCGGTTTTACCGCTACACATATAAATAGCTTCTATATAATCGTGAGTGTGCTCAGGAAAATGGACAAAGCGTGTGTGTGGGCGAACGGTTATAAGCTTGCCTTGGCTTAAAAGCTTTTCAGCGTTTATAACATTTTTTTCGCTTTGCATATAAAGGCTTCGGTCAATTTTAGAGCCGCGCTTTAAAATTTCGCGTTCTTCATCTGTCTTTTTTAAAAGACTTTTTATAATCTCGTCTTTCACAAAATCATTCCTTATTTATGGTGTTTTTTCATATATTTATATGGTGTTATGCCTTTTAGTTTTTTGAACACGCAAGCAAAATAGTTTGGGTCGTTAAAACCGCATTTTATTGCAATTTCTGTTATTGGCATTTTTTCGTTTTTCAAAAGTTGTGACGCTTTTGTAATGCGTATGTAGTTAATGTATTCATTAATATTTGTTCCGATTATTGATTTAAAGCGTCTTGAAAGGTAACTGTCACTTAAATTAAAGGCTTTGCTTAAAACCGGTAGGGAAATGTCTTTGGTATAATTTTGCGATATATAATCAACAACCTTGGTGATTAAGTGGTCAAATTCCTGGTCTTGTGGTTGTTTTATTCTATAAATATCAAGATAGAGAAGTAGTTGGCTTATATAGGTTTTAATTAAAAGTTTTTCATATTCCGATGGTTTGTTAAGTTCTTTTTCAATTTTGCCGAAAATATCATCAATAATTGGTAATTTTTCTTTTGGGATATGTATAATATTGTCTTTACAAAGATTTTTAACTATTGGCATTAAATCCTCAAAATAAAGGTTTTCGTCAAAAACAAGTAAAAGGCGTTCGCCGTGAAGACAGCCTTGATAGTCGGTACTGTGTAAAGCTTTTTTGGGTACAATTATTAAGTCGCCCGGGTTTAATAAAAACGATTTATTATTTATAAAATATTTTACATTACCCTCTAGCAAATAGTAAAGTTCTATATTGGTGTGATAATGCAAAGATCGATATTTTTTGCTGTTTTCAACCCTTTCGCGTTGTAGAGGCTTACGTTCTACAATCAGATCAGCCATAAAATCAACTCCCGAAAATATAGTAGCATATATTTTTTAAATACACAACAAAAATTTTGTATTATCAAGCAAATAGTAATTTTATGAAAAAAAACAAGTTTATTTTGTTATAGTTTTGACGATTTTTCGGTTTGGCTTGGTGTTACACCAAAAAGTTTTTTATACTGTTTATAAAAGCCCGAATAGTCCGAGAAGCCTAAATCCATAGCAACATTAGTGGCAGGGATACCGTTTAAAATCCTTTGTCGCGCAATAAGTAATCGCTTTTTTAGAATGTACTGATAAAGCGGAATTTGCATTTCCTTTTTAAAGGTGTGTTGTAATGTTGATAACGATACATGTAAATAGCTTGCTATATCGCTGGATGTAAACGGTTTTTCGATGTTTTGGGTAATAAATTCTATCGCATTAGTAGCCAAACGGCTATGTTCGGTTACGGGTATGGTGGTTTCTTTTTGCGGTAAATTGGCGGTTATAAGAGCTAATGCCGATTTTAGTATAACATCGGCAGTTTTTGTTCCGTTTTGTGCTTTATCGATTAAAATGCCAAATAAATTCTCAATTATTTGATTGCTTTTAAAAATCTTAACTTCGGATAATTCTGCTTGCAAAAACGGGGTGTTATCAAACTGAATAACGCAGCGCAAATAATTATTTGCGTTTCCCTTTATAATCAGTTGGTGAAAGGTTTCTTTTGGGATTACAATAATAGTATTAGGTTTGATTTCCATATTAAGCTTATCGGTAATAAGTCGCGCTTTTCCATCTAAAAATAAAATTATTTCGTGGAAGGTATGAAACTCTTTTCCAATAGCTCTGCTTTTACCGCTGGCATAATAAAAGTACATATTATTGCCGTTTAGTTCGAACAAAAATAATTCTTCCAAAAGTATCACCCCCTTAATGTTACTATAAGTTTGCAGAAAAATCAATATGATATGATAAAATTTCCATATATATTTATATTTTAGTATATTATACTTAAAGTGTAAAAAGAAAGTTATTACTAAAACCCTTAAGGATACAAAGCTTATGAAAAATTATATAACAATAGACGGCGGTACCACCAATACCCGTATTCATTTAGTGCAAGACCGTAGGGTATTTGATAGCATAAAGTTTTCAATTGGTGCTAATAAAGAAAATGAGCGTTGGGAAGAAATTAAAAACGGTATTGCCGAAATTTTAAGAAACAATAATTTAACCGAAAAGGATATAATCGCGGTTTTGGCTTCGGGAATGATTACAAGAAGCTATCCTCACATTACCGCGCCTGCCGGTATAAAAGAATTACATAATGGTATGGTTAAGGCAGATATGGATGAAATAACGGCAATCCCGTTCTATTTTATCCGCGGTGTTAGAACCGATTGTGATATGATACGCGGTGAGGAAACTGAAATTGTAGGTATTAACAACGGGCAAAGAAAAGTATATATTCTTCCAGGCACACATTCTAAAATAATGTCTACTGATGAATGTGGACGTATTACCGATATAAAAACTATGCTTACGGGTGAGATGGCGGCGGTTCTTTCAAAGTTTACTATTTTGAATGAATCGGTGGATATTAAAACCAACATAATAAATAAAGAATTTTTGTTTTATGGGTTTGACTATTGCAAGCAAAACGGAATTAATAACGCTCTTTTCAAGGTGCGTATTTTGGATAAATTGGAAAATAAAACTCCTGCAGAAATTTATTCGTTTTTTATGGGTGTTATACTTTGTGAGGAAATTACAGCTATTGTTAAAATGAATCCTGAAAGTTTAACCCTTGCGGGTAAATTGGAATTTGTTGAGCCAATGTCTATTTTAATAGAGCGGGAAACCAATTCTGAAATTAATATAATTGACGATACCGTTCCTTTTTCGGCAGTAGGCGCGGTTAAAATATTCGAGGTGGAAAAATAATGGAAAAACTTTATAACAACATAATGTTACCTGACAATTTTTCGGATCGTATGAGTTATCCTAACGATGTTCCGTATTTAAAAAACCCGCCCGAAGTTATTAATGTAACGGTTGGTAGACAGCTTTTTGTAGATGATTTTCTTATTGAAAAAACTGACCTTAAAACCGAATACCATAAGGCTAAAAAATTTGATGGCAACCCTGTGTTATATCCCGAAACCGATTGGGAAACAAAGGGATGTTCACCCTCTGCTTGCCCTAAAAGCGGTGGCGTTTGGTATGATGAAGACGAGAAAAAATATAAAATGTGGTACGAAGCAGGCTGGCTTTGTCAGCTTTGCTATGCCGAATCGGATGACGGTATAAATTGGGTGCGTCCTAATTTACACTTAGAGGAAGGTACAAACAAAATCTGTCTTTATCCTAAGGATGTAAGCTTTGAAGAGGATCCGTTAGTAGCTCTTCGACCTGACTCTTGTACTTTCTTTATCGACTATGATGCGCCAAAAGAAGAACGCTATAAAATGGCTCACCACGGTCCGCGTTGGGATGCAGCGGGTGTTGTAGGCACTTCGGCTGACGGTATTCATTGGAAAATTCACGGACTTACGGGTGAGGGCGGTGACCGTTGCAGTGCTTTTTACAACCCCTTCCGTAAAAAATGGGTATTCAGTATTCGTGAAGCCTGGACTAACGGTGACCCGTATTTCTATACAGGCAGAACACGCGCTTATTTTGAAAGTGACAGCTTTACAGAAAATATAGAATGGACCGCTAAAGAACGCAAATATTGGTTAGCCGCTGATAAGGATGATATTTTAGACCCGTATATTTTATCAACTACTGCCTTTAAAGGTTATGATGCTACAGGTAAAAACAATGGCGGTTATCCTGGTCTTTACTGCGTTGATGCGGTAGGCTACGAAAGCATTATGCTTGGTATGTTTGAAATACATCAAGGCTTAAATAATAGTGATTTTGGTGATAGCGGTGCGCCTAAAATCACCGAGCTAATTCCAATGTACAGCCGCGACGGCTTTAACTTCTCGCGCCCTAACCGTGAGCCGCTGGTATGGGCTTCGCGTTATAAAGGCTCTTGGGATAGGGGATATGTTCAAGCTGTAGGCGGAGTATGTATTATCCACGGCGACGAATTATGGATTTATTATTCTGCATTTTCAGGTAATGAGAGTATGGGAAGAAGGCAGCTTGGCAAAACCGTAGAAGAAATGGATGACAACATAACAGGTATGTATTACGGCGGTGCTACGGGTATTGCCATTATGCGCCGTGACGGGTTTGTTTCAATGAGCGGTAACGGCACATTACTTACTCGCAAGCTTGAGTTTACAGGCAAAAAGACAATGGGTATTAACGCCATAGGTAAAGTGAAAGCCGAAATTTTAGATAAAGACGGTAATTTGATTGCTACTTCTAAAGAATTTAACGGTGATAGCACCAATTATACACTTGATTTTGACAGTTTTGATATTGAAAGCTTAAACGGTAAAGTTATAAGAATTAAGTTTACGGTAGACGGAAAGTTGTTTGCATTTGGATTTGCAGATGAAAACGGTGACTACGGCGGTGCACATGCAGGCGGCATTGTAGGTTAAGGGATTCCTGCGAATGCGGGTAAAAATATATTTTAGAAACGGACACTTTCGAGGTTTTGAATTTTTGCATAAAACTTTTTCTGTTTTTTTAAAAAAAAGTGTGGAAAAAGTCTTAAAGGTGTGATATACTTTAAATATCAAAGGCAAAACTATAACTATTATTTTAGAAAGGAAAGAAAAATATGAAAAACACATTAAAAACCATCATCGCACTTGCAATGGTAATTTGTATGCTCTTTACAGTAGCAGGTTGCGGCGATAGGGGCAATGAAACTTCTTCAGAGCAAGCAGTATCTGACGATTTCTTTGCTGATGCACAAACTCAGGATGAAGTAACTTCAACTGACACACCCTCCAATACCTCAACAGGTACGCAGTCAAATGTTACTTCAAATAACAATTCGAATGTTACTTCAAACAACAATTCGAATACAAGCTCTGGCGGAAAAACCTCTTCGTCAACTCAAACAAGCTCAAGCACTACATCTTCAGGTAATATAACAACTACCGTTCCTAAAGAGAACCAAGTAGGCGGTAAAAGCTGGAGAGATGTTTTAGCTTCAATGCCTAAAAAGCTTCGAGGTACCAAGCTTACTATGTATAACTGGAACCCTGCTACCGAGTACACGGGCGCTCCTGCTGTTATGGAAGCCTTCAAAAAGCAAACAGGTATTCAGGTTACTTGGAATACAGTTTCTTATTCTACATACTTCACAAAGCTTCCTGCTATAATTGC
>JAFQOJ010000029.1 GCA_017403265.1 Clostridia bacterium | reverse complement strand
GTAATAATATTTCCGCGCAAAAACGCACCAGGGCGAATTTCGGTACCCGAGCCTATTATGGTATTTGGCTCTATAGTAGCAGACGGATGTATTTTTACATTCTCGCCTACTAAAACGCCTTCGGCAATTTCTTGGAAGCCTTCTATACCATTTGCAATAAGCTCTTTAATATAATCCTTAATTTTAGGAAGTAGCTCCCAAGGGTATTCTGCGCTTTCAAAAAGCGGTTTTAAATATTCGGTTTCAACGGTATATAAATCGGTGATTTTAATATTACTCAACGCCGTGACCTCTCTCTTTAATAAAGTTTGCAAGACGGTTTGCGTACTCTAAAGCATTACTTTCGCTTTCTACCATAACCCTTACAACAGGCTCGGTACCGCTTTTACGCAAAAGTACTCTTCCCTTACCCGCAATAAGCTCTTCAACCTTTTCCTTTTCAGCTATTACTTCACTGTCAGCAAAAACTGCATCCTTACTTTTTACCCTAACATTTACAGTTTCCTGAGCATAAAGCTTAACATTTTCGCAAAGCTTAGCAATAGACAGCTTTGTATCGCAAACCTCTTCGGTTAACATAATAGCAGTTAAAAGACCGTCACCTGTAGTAGCATATTTCTTAATAATAATATGACCTGATTGCTCACCGCCGAGTGAGTAATCATTTTGTTGCATACACTCATAAACAAAACGGTCACCTACATCGGTAGTAGCACACTTCATACCTTCTTTTTCAAGGCTTGCAATAAAGCCTGTGTTAGACATTATGGTAGCTACAACAGTATCATCATTAAGCATACCGCGTGACTTTAAGCGCTTACCTAAGATATAAAGCATCTTATCGCCGTCTACAACATTTCCGTCGCCGTCTACTGCAATACAGCGGTCACAGTCACCGTCAAAGGCAAAGCCTAAATCCAAATGCTCTTCCTTTACCAATTTACAAAGATTTTCAATATGTGTTGAGCCACAGCCCATATTTACATTCTGACCGTCAGGTGTATCACCTATAACCCTAACCTTAGCGCCCAAAGCAGCAAATACAGATTTTGCTATCATCCAAGAAGCGCCGTTAGCACAGTCAAGACCTATTGTAAGGTTTTTATAAGAATGAGATGCCAAAGAAATCAAATAGCCGATATAACGGTTTCTGCCTGCAGCGTAGTCTATAATTTTACCAATGCGTTCCTTTGTTGCAAGCGGTAAATCGTCGCCTGTACAAAACTGTGATATATCTCCGTCAAGATAGTCTTCAATATATTCGGTAGTAGCATCGTCAAGCTTTTCACCGAAACGGTTAATAACCTTAATACCGTTATCGTAAAAAGGATTGTGCGAAGCAGTAATCATAATACCGCAGTCAAATTCATCCTGCTTAGTAACATAGGAAACGCTTGGTGTAGTAGTAACATGAAGCATATAGGCATCGGCACCCGAAGCAGTAATACCTGCAACAATAGAGTATTCGAGCATATAGCTTGAAAGACGGGTATCCTTACCTATGACTATGCGTGGGCGGTAATTTGCTTTTTCGCATCCCGAAAGCTGTGAAGCGTAGTACCAACCTAAAAATCTACCAACCTTATAAGCCTGAATAGATGTGAGTGTAACATTAGCTTCACCCCTAAAACCGTCAGTACCAAAATAGCGGTTTTTCTTCTTCTCACCTTTTGGTGTGATACTTAGCGGAACATTAACCTGTAAAAGCTCATCAGTAGTTACTCCAAACAATTTACAAAGCATTATAACCTTATCAATCTGCGGTAAGGCTTGGTCCATTTCCCACTTTGAAACCGACTGGCGTGAAACCGAAAGCTTTTCAGCTAACTGTTCTTGTGAAATGTTTGAATTTACACGAAGCTTATAAATCTTTTCACCTATAGTCATTATAATTACTCCTTAATCATTTTTGGTAATTAAAATTTACATTTTTAGTTATAAATCAATAATAACAGAGCCAAATCAAAACTTCAACCAACTAGACTTTTAATTTTCCGCAACTTAAGGTTGCTAAAATGTTTGTAGATTGACTTTTAAAAATGCATATTGACTTTTAAAAATGCATATTATATAATTTATACATATATAGTATATATTTAAAATTTTAAAAATACAACAAAATATCTTCGGGAGTGATATTATGCTAAAAACAGCACCTGCAGTATTCTCGGTAGGAACCGATTATCAAATCATGTTTGAAGTAACTAGTGATGCGTTAGTAAGCGTTAGAGTAGGCGAAGAAACCTACTATGACGAGTCGAACGGAATTATGAATACCTTATCTTCAATGCACAGAGTAACCGTGCCCGCAAGCTTACTTGATAAAGAGAAAAAATATACCGTTTGCCTTCGCCCTTTAATAGAACGCAAACCCTATTTTTCGAATACAGGAGAAGTGGTAGAAATCGATTTTGATTTCAAACCCGTACCCGAAAGCAACATCCGCGCTTACCACCTTTCTGACACACATAATCGTATCGAAACTCCTGTAGCCGCCGCCAAAGCCTTTGGTGATATTGATTTTCTTATTCTAAACGGCGATATTTTAGACCATAGCGGAGATCCATCCAAATTTGCTAATATTTATATTATCTGTGGCGAAATTACAGGTGGTCATATCCCTGTAGTGTTCTCACGCGGCAACCACGATTTACGCGGTAATTACGCCGAAAAGTTTGCAGATTATACCCCAAGCCAAAACCGAAATACATATTATTCATTCCGCTTAGGCAGTATTTGGGGTATACTTTTAGATTGCGGTGAAGATAAGGACGATAGCCACGCAGAATACGGTTTTACCGTTGCTTGCCACCCATTCAGACTTAGACAAACCGAATACTTGAAATCTGTTATAGCCAACGCTGATAGAGAATATAATGCAGACGGCATTAAAACCCGCCTTGTAATATCCCATAATCCTTTTACTGAAAAACTACCTGCACCTTTCGATATTGAAAAGGACATTTATACCGAATGGGCAACTCTTTTGGATGATTATGTAAAGCCTAATGTTATGATATGCGGTCATATACATAAAAATTATATCCGTTACCCCGGCGGTACGGATGAATACATAAAAAGACCTTGCCCTGTAGTTGTAGGCTCAGAGCCATATCAGGACAAATTCATCGGTTGCGGATATATTTTTGGCGATGAAAAAATCGAAATTATATTTACCGACAGTTTAGGTAACACAATTTCAAGCGAAACAATAAAGAAATAACAAAAAGCGGATTAACCCACAAGTTAATCCGCTTTCAGTTTTAATTTTACTTATTTATAAATTTTACAGCAGTACCGTAAGCAATAACTTCTGCCGCACTTTGCATAATTGCTGCCGAAGAATAACGAATATTAACAACAGCATCTGCTCCTAGCGCTTCAGCTTCTGCCACCATTCTCTTAGTAGCAATAGCACGGGCATCATTCATCATTTGGTTGTAAGACTTTAACTCCCCTCCAACCAAAGTTTTAAAACTTTGAGAAATATCACTACCAATATGTTTAGACTGTATTGTACTACCTTTCACAAGTCCCAACATTTCGAGTTCTTTTCCGCTAATGTAATCAGTATTTACTAATATCATCTTCTTCACCTTTCTTTATTTCAATAATTCTTTCTATGCAAACCTTGACAAGTACCGCCGAAAACACAATTGGAAATATACCAAAAATCCATCTCCAAGCACCTTCTAAAAGCGAAATTAAAAAGCCAAAGTAAACAATATAATATATTACCATTAAAACAGTTACGACAATGGGTGCCACCATTTTCTTTTTGTGATTATTCATCCTACTCCACCTGAAAATATTTTATTTCACCATATAAACGGTATTAAACGATACTTAACCTTTCGCTTATATTCACTATAACCGTCAAGCTCTTTTTCAAGCAGTTGCTCTTCCCCTTTAATTCTTTTGACAATTATAAAAGGATATAAAAGAAAAATTAAAAACGAATATATTGAGCCAAGTATAATCGGCATAGATAAAAACAAAATCAATGTAACGCTATACATAGGGTGCCTTACAACCGAGTACATTCCCGTAGATATAACCTTTTGGTTTTGCGACACTTCAATAGTACGGCTGAGATATGTGTTTTCCCTTAAAACCTCCGCATATAAAATATAAGCAATTAGAAACAGCACCACACCAATAGCCACGGCAAATTTCGGTAGGATAAACCAATTAAAACGAAAGCCCAGCCCCGCTACTATAAAGCCAACTAAGAACATAAGACCGCTTAATTTCACAACTATATCCTGTTCTTTTTGTTTTTCCTTTGCATTAAGCCGCTTTTTTAATAAATCAGGGTTCTTAACCATCATTACAATTCCTGCAAAGAACATTGGAATAAATAAAATCCCCATTAACACCCAACCGTTCAGGAACATAAAACTGCCGGCAGGTAAAAATATCAATAAACCAACTAAGATAACCCCTAATAAAAATTTAGTTGTCGCCCCAATGAATAGTTTTTTAGTCATAAAAATTCTCCGCACAGTTTCTAAAAAATATTGTAACATATAACTATGAAAATTTCAAGCAATCAAGTAACCTTTAAGACTTATAAATTTTCTTATATTAATTCATATAAACACCTTTACATTAAAACATCAATATGTTAAAATCAAATAATAATAACACTATACCGTGTGGTGAAAAATGAAACAGATATCTTATTCAAAATCTATTTTAGTAAAAAAGCAGTACGATGTTATTGTTTGCGGCGGCGGTGTTGCAGGTGTTGCAGCGGCTGTAAGCGCTGCCAAAAACGGACTCTCTACATTGATTATTGAAAAAAGTAATATATTAGGCGGTCTTGGAACGCTTGGTCTTATAAACCTGTTTGTTCCAATGTGTAACGGACGCGGAAAGCAAATTATTTTCGGTCTTGCTGAAAAATGGCTTCGTATGAGCGCCACTCTGGGTTGGGATACTATCCCAGAAGAATGGAAAGACGGTGAACCGAAAGAGCCAACCACAGTTAGATACATTCAACGCTACTCACCTGCCATTTTTGCTTATCAGTTAACCGAAGAGCTTAAAAAAAGCGGTGCCGACATTCTTTTCGACTGTATGGCGGTTGATCCTATAATGGACGGTAATATCTGCAAAGGTGTTATTACCGAAAGTAAAGGCGGTACAGAATTTTATCCCTGCCGTGTTATAATTGATACTACGGGTGACTGTGATGTATTACGCCGCGGCGGTATTCCCACGGTAAGCGGTGAAAACTACTTCACCTTTATAACAAAAAGCATCAGTCTTGACAGCTGTCAGAAAGCAATTGATACAGGTGATATTGGTCGTATTTACGAATCTATCAGCGGCGGCAATATAAATCTGTTTGGTGATAATCAACCAAATGATATACCTCAGTGGTCAGGTCTTACTGCCGAAGAAGTTACTGATTATATTGTACGCAATCAACTGCTTATTCTTGAAAAGCTTAAAAATACCAACAGAAAAACCCGAGAAATTATTACCACCCCCGGTATGCCGCAGTTCCGTACAACCGCTCACATAAAGGGTGACTATTCACTTAAAGTAGAAGACGCTTATCGTCACTTTGAAGATTCGGTATGCGCGATTAACGACTTTGAACACCGCGACCATCTATTTGAAGTACCTTTACGCACCCTCACAAGACGTGATTTTCCAAATATCATTACCGCAGGCAGAAGTGCTGACGGTACAGGTTACGGTTGGGACCTACTTCGCGTAATTCCGCCTGCTATTCTTACCGGTCAAGCAGCGGGTGAAGCAGCTTGCCTTGCTATTAAAACAGATACCGCAATTGCTGATGTTGATATTAAAGCTTTACAAGCAAAGCTCCAGAAAGAAAATGTTATGATTCACTTCCCCGATTCTTATGTACCCGAAGATAAAACAGTAGTTATTCACGGAAAGAATGCCGCCGAAATTGACGGCGGACATATGTAAATAACAAATTTTAACGAATAGAGTTTATTATGAACAAAAAATACTATTTATTTGATTTTGACGGAACGCTAGTAGACTCAATGCCTACCTTTGTTTCAGCAATGCTTCGTATACTCGATGAAAACAACATCACTTACGATGACAATATTATTAAAACCATAACACCGCTTGGGCTTAGCGGAACTGCAAATTATTACATAAATACTCTGCACTTGGATATGGACAAAGAAGCGCTTATGCGACTAATGGGTGAATATATGATTGACGCATATTTTAATACCATACCCGCAAAGCCTAACGTAATATCCACCCTCAAAGAATTGAAACGGCAAGGCGCAAGCCTTAACGTGCTTACCGCAAGTCCTCATATTACTATGGACGCTTGTCTAAAACGCTTAGGTTTGTTTGAGCTTTTTGATAACGTATGGTCATGTGACGATTTTTCTACCACAAAAGCAAATCCCGAAATTTATAAAAAAGCCGCCCAAAAAATGAACACAACCGTAGATAAGGTTCTGTTTTTAGACGATAATCTAAATGCGGATATGACCGCAAAATCAGCGGGGATGAAGGTTTGCGGCGTATATGACGATTCCTCAAAAGACTATATAGACGATATAAAAGCCGCCACCGATTTTTATATTTACGATTTTAAAGAATTGCTTGATTTGAAATTTTAAAAACGCTTGACTGTAAACCTATATTGTATAAGTTATGGAGAGATATAATTGAAAGTAAAATTTGTTATTTCTACATTATTAAATTCTCTTTTAATAAACTTTATTGCCAATAGTTTTATTTTGATAAAACTATTGGCAAATAGCCTTTATATTATTGTTCCTGCTTTTATTTTGGTTAATGTTTTTGCAGGCACTTTAATTCCTTATGTGAATAACATAAAACTATCAATATGCCAACACGGCACCATAACTTTATATTCCTTCTACATATCGGTAGTTTTCAGCACAATTTATCAAATTTTATTCGCTATTAAAACCTTCTCATCCGACCGTATGTCTGTTGTTTGGAGTTTGGCTATATGCGTTGGTGTTAGTTTTATTGTGTTTTGGAACGGTATAATTTGTGTTTATCTTACTTCTACCCAATTAGGCTTAAAATGGCGAATAATCGGTATTGTTTTTGGGTTTATTCCTGTCGCTAACCTTATTGCGTTATTTTTAATTTTAAAAACAACCACCAAAGAATGCTTTTTTGAAACACAAAAACTTAAAGTAAATAAAAAGCGCAAATCACAAAAGATTTGTGCTACAAAGTACCCTATCCTTTTAGTACACGGAGTATTCTTTAGAGATACAAAATTCTTTAACTATTGGGGCAGAATCCCTAAAGAATTAGAAACAAACGGCGCAAAAATCTTTTACGGCAATCATTCATCCGCCGCATCAATTGCCGATAGTGCCGCCGAATTAAAAGAACGTATAACCGAAATTTTAGCCGAAACAGGTGCCGAAAAGGTAAATATTATTGCTCATTCAAAGGGTGGACTTGACTGCCGCTATGCTATTGCAAAGCTCGGTATCGGAGACTGTGTAGCTTCGCTTACAACAATTAACACACCCCACAAGGGTTGCTTGTTTGCAGATTATTTATTGACAAAAATACCCGCAGATATTGAAAACAAGATTGCAAATACATATAACTCTACACTTAAAAAGCTAGGTGAAGAAAATCCCGATTTTCTTGCCGCAGTCGGTGACTTAACCAACGAGCACTGCAATGCTTTAAACGCCGAAATGCCAACACCAAAGAATATTTACTGCCAAAGCGTAGGCTCGGTACTCACTAAAGCCGTAAACGGAAAGTTCCCACTAAACTTTTCATATCATTTGGTGAAATATTTTAGCGGTGATAATGACGGTCTTGTTGATGAAAAGTCATTCAATTGGGGCGAAAAATACACTCTTTTAAAACCGAAAACAAACCGCGGTATCTCTCACGGTGATATCATAGATTTAAATCGAGAAAATATAAACGGCTTGGATGTAATAGAATTTTATGTAAATTTAGTTGCCGATTTGAAAAATAAAGGATTTTAAAATCAACAAGGTGAAATTTATGAAAAAGGCTTGACCGCTTGGTCAAGCCTTTTAGTTTTGCAAATATTTATTTAAAAAGTTTAATGTTTTCTTTTTATCGGCCGACCAAAGTGGTGCAATTAGGTCCTTTTTAGCACCGTCACCTGTTATTCTATGCACAACTGTTTCCTTAGGCAAAACCGAAATACAACTTTTTAAAATTTTAGCGTATTCTTCTAAGCTTAAAGCCTCTACACTACCTTTTTGATATTCATCGGCAAGCTTGGTGTTTTTAAGAATATGTAAAAGGTGAAATTTCACACCATTCGTACCGCAATCTACTGCAAATTGAGCTGTTTTAACAGGGTTATCGTCAGGCAGGCCTATAATGATATGTGTTATAACCTCTAACCCCACATTTTTAAGTCGGGAAACGGCGCTTTTATAAACTTCGGATTTATAACCACGATTTATATATTCTGATACTTTATCATCACTTGTTTGCAGTCCTAATTCCACAGTTATAGGCTTTATTTTATTTAAATCGGCAAGCAATTCTATAGTACTGTCGGGCAAGCAATCAGGTCTTGTGGCAATATTAAGCCCAACTATATAATCGGGCTTTATAGCCTCATAAAATAGTTCTTTTAACCGTTCATACGAAGCATAAGTCCCCGTAAACGACTGAAAATATGCAATATATTTTCCGCCCTTATTTTTGGCTTCTACCCTACCCTTTGCCTTTTCTAATTGCTCGGTTATTTTGTTGCCACGCTCGGAAAATTCACCACTGCCAAGGGCTGAACAAAAAATACAACCACCCTTAGATACAGTTCCGTCACGGTTAGGACAGGTGAAACCACCGTCAAGCGATAATTTATAAACCTTAGAGCCAAATTTTTCCTTATAATAATCATTTGCAGTTTTATACATAGTCTCACCCTCATTTCTATACAGACAATTCTTTTCTTTTATTTCTTCTTACTCGGTTAATATGTCTTTCAAAATCTCCGTTATTGATAAGCTCGGTGAGTACATACTGCATAAAGGTAGGAACGGTGCAGGAATAAAAACCGAGTTTTTTATCAAAGGTAGTTACTAGGTGTTTTGGTAAAACCATATATCCTATACGAAGTGATGGCGATATAGTCTTTGAAAAGGTATTCAAGTAGATAACATTATCGTTATTAGAAAGAGCAAACAGCGTTTCGGTGGGCTTGGCCCAAACCGAAAATTCAGACTCAAAATCATCTTCAATAATATATCGGTCATTTTTATCTGACCAACGTATATATTCGTGGCGTTTGGAGGCAGTCGCAGTAACTCCACTAGGGTAACTTCGGTATGGCGTTGTATGTAGTACATCGGCTTTTGTAACGGATAGTGCTTTACTATTGATACCAGCACTTGTCAGCGATAGTGATTCGTATGTAATTTCGCTTGCTTTGTATACCTGCTCAATCTTTTTATAGGAGGGTGATTCTATCGCATAAGTGCGGTGTCTTCCGAGTAGTTCTATAATTAAACCGTATAGATACTCCGAACCCGAACCGATAATAATCTGCTTAACATCAACCTGCATACCACGGTTACGAGCGAGATACTGACGTATAGCTTCACGCAGTTCTGTACAACCACAGTTATGTGATTTTTCAAGCAATAAATGTCCGTGATCAGTAAGTACTTTACGCATTGTTTTGCTAAGCACAGATAATGGAAAATCAGGGTAAGTGTGTTCTGTATGGTGTGCTGTATGTACGGTGTGTTGTTCACTTGAAGCAGCAAACCCGTCACTTTTACGGAAAATAACAATAAATCCACTACGCTCGCGTGATTCAACATAGCCTTCATCGCAAAGCAAGGCATAAGCATGTTCTACCGTAATGGTGCTGACACCCGTTTCTTCCGCAAGCCTGCGCTTTGAAGGAAGCTTCGTATTGTATAGATAGTTTCCATTAATAATATCGTCTCGTATTTGTTTATAAAGTTGAAGATACACAGGACGATTTTCTTTATCTATTATATATTTCATCTGGTTATATAAAATACTCCTTATTTGGTAATTGCTATATAGTCAGATTTAGTATACAATATTTTTAATAAAATGTAAAGGAGTCAGACAAAATTGAACACAAAAACCAAAAAAACCGTTATGGCTGCACTGATAGCAGCACTTGCTTGTGTAGCAACTATGATAATTAAAATACCTTCGCCACTTAAAGGGTATTTGAATTTGGGCGACTGTATTGTATTGCTAGCAGGCTGGATACTTTCTCCTACATACGCTTTCCTTGCCGCAGGTCTTGGCTCTGCACTTGCAGATGTGTTTTCGGGCTATTTAACCTATGCACCGGCAACCTTTGTTATTAAAGGATTAATGGCACTCATAGCGTTTTACGCTTTTAGACTGCTACCTAATAAACTCGGCGACTTGCTTTCAAAAATTATAAGTGGTGTTTTAGCAGAAATTATTATGATACTCGGTTATTTTGTATTTGAAGGATTTTTATACGGCTTTATACCGTCACTTGTAAATATACCAGCAAATGCTGTTCAAGGCATTGCTGGCATTATTATCGGTATTGTGCTAATTAAGATTTTCGAGAAAACTAAAATCACATTGGAATAAAAACGCAACAAAAAGCAACCTTAAAAGGCTGCTTTTTTATATCATTGTCGTTATCCAATAAATAACCCCATACACCACACTCGCAATAGTGCCATACACAATAACAGGTCCTGCGATTTTGAACATATTGGCACCCACGCCTAAAACAAAGCCTTCGGCTGCTGTCAATATATGGTACAACTTTTTTCAAAAACATTTACATTAAAACGGTAGTGTGGTACAATGAAATAAAGTGAGGTGTACCGTATGGCTACAATTCAAAAAGATGAATATATATTTGAGGTTGATATAGAGAAAACCATAGAATACTATAACACACATTCTCTTTGCGAGTGCGATTGCTGTGAGAATTTCTATGCCCAAATAAAAGGTGAATTTCCAAAACTCGAATCTTTCCTTGCTGACTTTGGCGTGGATATAGCGAAGCCTGATGAGTGTATGAGTGTCGAATTAGACGATAAAATTCAGTATATCAGCGTTGACTATACTGTCTGCGGTAAAGTAGCAAAAATGGGGCAATACGAAATCGACATACACGACAATCTGTTTTTTAGTATTGTTATTACCGATGGTTTTGCCTCTCCAAACGAACAGAGCGGGGAATACTTTACAATTTCGATTAACAACATTTTTGAATTGCCATGGGTGTTGGATAAACCGTTTCCTGCTCCCACGCAATTCAAACCAACATGCAAAGTAAAAGGTTTTTTCAAAAGAATTTTTAAGGCTTGACCGAATTGGTCAAGTCTTTTATGCGGGACGTCGTAGGCGCCGTCCCCTACATTAGAACATCGAACATACCCAATAAACAACCCCATAAATCACACTCGCCACTGTGCCGTACACAATCACAGGTCCTGCGATTTTGAACATATTAGCCCCCACACCCAAGACAAAGCCTTCTGCTGCTGTCAATATAGGACACACCCTTTTGCAAAAAATATTTACATTTAATTAGAAGTGTGTTATAATTATAACAAATTAACGTGAGGTTTATATATGAATAACAAAAAACAAATTGTACTACATTCCCAATTTTATTCGTTTATTATAATTGGTTTGCTTTTGCTTTGGGTGGGAATATACTATCTAACAAAAAAAATCAACAGAGCCCACACTTTTATTTGGCATACTTGGATTATTATTTGTTGGCGGTCCTTTGATATGTGTACCAAGTCATTTTATATTTGAAAACGAATGCATAACCATTAACTACTTATTCTTTCAAAACGAGCGCTACCTTTGGAAAAATATTTACAAAATAACTGCAACGATTGACTCAACAAGTTCAAAACACTATATTTTAGATTCAATATTTTCAAGAGTTTATAAAATTGAAGGGAACGTTGAGGGCGAAAAAAAGGTTTATATGAACGGACTCATTGTCCGTAACCGCCGAACTAGAATGCTACTCGAAAAATATTGGGACGGCAATATTTCGGGAACTTCTAAAAAGAAAAAGAAATGCGCCAAAGCCTACGACACAGCCGAAATTTCCGCTTTGGAGCGCCAAGTTAAAACAAATGTCAGCACCTTAATGGAGCGATATTCCGCCAACGCTAAGTTATATAATCTTAAACTTAAGAAAAACTTTATCTACATAACCGAAGAATTTGAAGAGTTATCTTCCCGACCAAAAGAAAACTACACTTATAGTCTTATTGTTGAAATTTCGCATTTTGGCGAAACCAACACTGATCGTGTAGTTTTGGTGAGTATCGACCTTTTATATGCGCGCCTTGGTAAAAATTCATACAAAGGTGTTATAAATAAAAATTTAGAAAATGATCTTGTTGATTATGTTGAAAACGTTTTGAATGAGATATACAAAAACGGAATTGATGTTTACTGTAAAAATAATTAAAATCAATAGATAATTTGATAAAAACTGAATTTATTATATCCATCATTCTTTATTCACTTATTATAAGTTAGAATAAAGTTGTCATCCAATAAACAACCCCATAAATAACGCTTGCTATCGTACCATAAACAATTACAGGACCTGCAATTTTAAACATATTTGCACCAACACCAAGAACAAAACCCTCTGCTGCTGTCAATATAGGACATACCATTTGAAAAATATTTACATTGAATCGCCGATGTAGTATAATAAAAAGGAGGTATTTTATGAAAAAGCTACTAATATCAATTTTCATATTACTATTTTTGCTAACCTCTTGTGGTAAGCCAAAAAAGCTTGCTGATATGAGTAACTGTATTATTGATTATGGTAATTCTGAAATTTATTCACACGAGAAATTAGACGAAGGAATTAACACGATAAAAAAAGAATTTTCGCAATCTTACGACTATACACTGTATTCAATCAAATACACCAACGATGAAAAAAGCCTAAGCGAACTCGCATACTATAACCCATATTATGAAAACCGTTATATCGAATGTATGGTTTTCGTATCCGATTTCAAGGCACCGCCTTACGACACTGTTGTTTATGAAGCAAACGAAAAAATTACCGACTGGCAATGGATATTAGTCCGCGAAAAAAATGGCGATTGGATAATATTAACGTCAGGATATTGTTAATTACTTAAACAAAAATAAAATAATGCTATTTTCAAACTATACTATAATATAGCTATAATTTTTTCACAAACGGCTTGACCCATCGGGCCAAGCCTTTTTCGTTAGAACAACGTTGTTATCCAATAAATAAACCCATAAAGTACACTTGCAATTGTGCCATACATAATCACAGGCCCTGCTATGGTAAATATCTTTGCACCAACCCCCAAGACAAAGCCCTCGGCTTTAAATTCTATCGCAGGCGATACAACGGCATTGGCAAAGCCTGTAATGGGTACCAATGTACCCGCTCCCGCAAACTTAGCTATTTTACTAAAAAGCTTTAAAGCGGTAAGCAAAGCCGATAAATATATAAGGCTTACAGTAACAAGAACCTTTGCTCGTTCTTCATCTAGCGCTAAGCAGGTTGAATAAAGTTCTAACAAAAGTTGCCCTAAGGTACATATTAATCCACCCACCAAAAAAGCGCAAATACAGTCTTTAAGCTTTGGTGACGGCGGTGAAAGCTTTTTTACCATTTGGGAATATTGCTTATTATTAGGTTGCATAAAAAACACTCCTTTTGCTTTATCTTTAGCAATTGGAGTGTTTATATACAGCTATTTTCAAGTTTTTTACTATAACTCTATAATTTCAATATTTTCTATTTCAACTGCTACTACTGGCTTATCACCTGCAGCGGTTTTAACATTTGCAATAGCGTCTACAACATCCATTCCTTCATAAACCTGACCGAAAACTGTATGACGGTAGTCAAGCCAAGGTGTGCCGCCCATATCGGCATAAGCTTTTGCACATTCACTTGGGAATGCATCGGGTAAATCTTCCATTTGGTCTAACATATTTTGCGGAACGGTATTAGCCTGTACAATAAAGAACTGGCTACCGTTTGTATTTGGTCCTGCATTCGCCATTGAAAGCGCGCCGCGAAGATTGTGAAGCTCGGGTGAAAATTCGTCCTCAAATTTTGTACCCCAAATTGATTCACCGCCTATACCTGTGCCCATTGGGTCACCGCCTTGAATCATAAAATCTTTAATTACACGGTGAAAAATAAGACCGTTATAATATCCGTTTTTGGCGTGTGTAGTAAAGTTTTCGAAGGTTTTGGGTGTTTTATCGGGGAACAATTTTATCTTAATGTCACCCATTGTGGTATGCATAATTGCAACTGTGTCACCCGTTTCAGGCGCTTTTAACTGTAAATAAGCCATAACTTGCCTCCAAAATATAAAATTATTACTTGTATTTTACCACTATATGTAGTATAATACAAGTAATAATTGGCAAAAAATTAAATTTTAAGGAGTATTTTTATGAATTGTCCTTTTTGTTCCTATGAAGAAAGCAAAGTAATTGACTCCCGCCCTACTGACGAAGGTCAACGTATTCGCCGCAGACGCGAATGTTTGCAGTGCGCTAAGCGTTTCACTACTTACGAGATTATTGAAAGTCTTCCCATTATTGTTATTAAGAAGGATAAATCGCGCGAAACCTTTAACCGCAATAAGATTATGAACGGTCTTTTACGCGCTTGCGAAAAGCGTCCGGTATCTATCGATATGCTTGATAAAATGATAGACGATATTGAAACGGTTATTCAAAATTCGTTAGACCGCGAAGTAACAAGTGAAAAAATAGGCGAGCTTGTAATGGAAAAGTTAAAGGACATTGACGAGGTAGCCTATGTTCGTTTTGCCTCTGTTTATCGTCAGTTCAAGGATATAAATACCTTTATGTCCGAGCTTAATAAGCTTTTATCTAAAGACTAACATAACAAAGGGTATCTTGAATACCCTTTGTTTTTTAAAACAGGAGTTACTATGTCACAAAATATTTTACTTGCTGATTTGCTACTACCCAATATTGAAAAAACACCCGACTATTACGAAAATCTATACCCTGCCCGCAATTTACCTGAAGGCGCAAGGGTTGTTCGTATAGCTCCCAGTCCTACAGGATATTTACATTTAGGTGTTTTAT
The DNA here is from genome assembly GCA_017403265.1 of Clostridia bacterium. GTDB lineage: Bacteria > Bacillota > Clostridia > Oscillospirales > Acutalibacteraceae > UBA737. The sequence continues at coordinate 27,857 of JAFQOJ010000029.1, read as the reverse complement.
TTGCGGCTCTCGTTAACCGCATCACCGCCACCACTTCAGGTGGTGTATTCTTCACCCGTATTGAAGACACCGATAAAAAGCGCGAAGTTAAAGGCGGTATTGAAGACATTATAGACGGCCTTAACCGTTTTGGTATTACTATAGACGAAGGCTTTATTAGCGGTAAGGAGCAAAAGGGTAACTACGGTCCCTATCAGCAAAGCCACCGCGCCGAGATTTACCAAACCTATGCTAAAGAGCTTATTAGGCAAGGTCTTGCTTACCCCTGCTTTTGCACCGCTGAAGAATTAGGCGCTCTTCGTGACGAACAGGAAGCGGGTAAAATCCGTACAGGTTATCACGGTGAGTGGGCAAAATGCCGCGAGCTTTCATTAGAGCAAATTAAAGCTAATATTGAAGAAGGTAAGCCCTTTGTAATACGTCTTAAATCCCCAGGCAATGAAGAAAACAAGGTAATTTTTGATGATGCTATTAAAGGCAAAATTGAAATGCCTGAAAACGATGAAGATTTTGTACTTTTAAAATCGGACGGCATTCCTACCTACCACTTTGCACACGCTATTGATGACCATTTAATGCACACTACTCACGTTATGCGCGGTGACGAATGGATTTCATCGGTACCAAAGCACATTCAATTATTTAAAATTTTAGGCTTTAAGGTGCCTAAATTTGCACATATTTCCCCCATTATGAAGTTAGACAACGGCGCAAAGCGTAAAATTTCAAAGAGAAAAGATCCCGAGGCTGCAGTTCACTTTTTTGCCGAGCAAGGTTATATGAGTGAAGCTGTCATAGAATATCTAATGACCATTGCTGCTTCCGACTTTGAAGATTGGCGACGCGCCAACCCCGATAAATCTTATAAAGACTTTAAGTTTAACCTAAAGAAAATGAGTGTATCAGGCGCATTGTTTGACGGTGTTAAGCTTTTAGATGTAAGCAAAAACATTGTTTGCCGTCTTAATAGTATAGAGGTTTACAATTTTGTTACCGCTTGGGCAAAAGAATTTGACAAGGAATTTTACAGTATACTCACTAAAAACCCCGAATATTCAAAGTCTGTTTTCGCTATTGACCGTGATGTACCAAAGCCGCGTAAGGATATTGCCAAGTGGAACGAAGTTAAGGACTATTTCTCATATATGTTCTCGGAATACTATACCCCTGACTTAACTCTACCCGAAAACGTAGCAAAAGAGGATGCTGTTTTATTCCTTGAAAAGTATAAGGCAGTTTATTCTCCAGATGATGACCGCCAAGAGTGGTTTAATAAGATTAAAGCAATCGCACCCCAACTGCAGTTTGCCAGTGAAACTAAGGAATACAAAGCAAACCCCGATGCTTTTAAAGGACACGCAGGTGACCTTAGCACAGTTTTGCGTATTGCCATTACAGGCAGAAGAAACACACCCGACCTTTGCAGTATTATGCAAGTACTCGGGTATGATGAATGCTTAAAGCGTATTGAAAATGCAATAAGAGGTTAATTTATGGAAGAAATTATAAAAAACGAAGAAGCTATAGCTTCTAACTTTATACACGATTTTATTGATAAGGATTTAGCCGAAGGCGTTTATGAAAAGGTTCAAACCCGTTTCCCGCCCGAGCCTAACGGTTATCTTCATATAGGACACGCAAAGGCTATTTGTATTGACTTTGCTACTGCTGAAAAATACGGCGGTAAATGTAATTTGCGTCTTGACGATACCAACCCTACCAAAGAAGACGTTGAATATGTTGACGCCATTAAGGAAGACATTAAATGGTTAGGCTTTAATTGGGATAACGTATACTTCGCGTCCGATTATTTTGATTTCATTTATGAATGTGCGCTAAAGCTTATTGATAAGGGTTTAGCCTACGTTGACGAGTCTACACCCGAGCAAATCAAAGAAATGCGCGGAACTTTAACAGAAGCCGGTATCAATAGTCCATATCGTGAACGTCCTATAGAAGAAACCAAGGATTTATTCAAAAGAATGACCGCAGGTGAATTCGAAAACGGCGCTATGGTGCTTCGCGCTAAAATTGATATGGCATCTTCTAATATCAATATGCGCGACCCGATTATCTACCGCATTATGAAGGCTACCCATCACCGCACAGGTGATAAATGGTGCGTATATCCTATGTATGACTTTGCTCACCCATTAAGTGACGCAAAGGAAGGTGTTACACATTCACTTTGCTCTTTGGAATTTGAAAACCACAGACCGCTGTATAACTGGTTCTTAGAAGTTTTAGATATTCCTACCCCACCCCGTCAAATTGAGTTTGCAAGAATGAATGTAAACTATACCCTTACAAGTAAGCGTAAGTGCTTAAAGCTTGTAAACGACGGTTTAGTTAGCGGTTGGGATGACCCCCGTATGGCTACAATTTGTGGTATGAGAAGACGCGGTTACCCCGCAGAAGCGGTTCGCAACTTTGTCGACAAAATTGGCGTTTCTAAGGCATATAGCGTTATTGACTACGCTTTACTTGAATCTTGCGTTCGAGATTACCTTAACGAAAACGCCAATAGAGCGATGGCTGTACTTCGTCCTTTAAAGGTTGTTATTGACAACTACCCCGAAGGAAAAACCGAAGAAATCTCGGTTGATATTAACCCCAATAAGCCCGAGCTTGGTAAAACTACCGTTACCTTCTCTAAAGAAATTTACATCGAGCAGGACGATTTTATGTTAGACCCGCCCGGTAAATACTTTAGACTTTGCCCCGCAAAAGAAGTTCGCTTAAAAAGCGCTTACTATATTAAATATGCTTCTCACGAAACTGATGAAGACGGTAATATTACGGTAGTTCACGCAACGTATGACCCCGAAAGCTTTGGCGGTGAAACTGCCGACGGAAGAAAGGTTAAGGGTACTTTACACTGGGTATCAGCCACAAACTCAATTGATGCAGAAGTCCGTCTTTACGAGCGCCTTTTCAATGTTCCAAACCCAAGTGACGAAGAAGGTGTTTCTTCATTTGCTGATAACCTTAACCCCAATTCCCTTACCGTGCTTAAAAACTGCAAGCTTGATAAAGCTATATTTGGGGTAAAACCAGGCGAAACTTTCCAGTTTATGCGTCAGGGTTACTTCTGTGTTGATAAGGACTCTACCGAAAATAAGCTCGTTTTCAACCGCACAGTAGCTTTAAAAGATTCTTTTCAAAAGAAGGCTTAAAATGAAAGTTAAAGATATTTTAGAGTTTTTAGACCAAAAGTTTCCTATCACTACCGCTTGCGATTTTGATAATGTTGGTTTGTTGGTTGGTGATACTGAGTGTGAAGTTGAAAAAGCAGTTATTGCACTTGACTGCACACTTGATGCTATAAAAACCGCCGTACAAAACAACTGTCAGTTAATAATCACCCACCACCCCGTTATTTTTGATCCGCTTAAAAATGTGCTTAAAGGCAGTATTGTATACGAAGTTATCCGCAATAAGCTTTCGGTTATTTCTATGCATACTAACCTTGATGTAGGCGTTGGCGGTGTTAACGATAGCCTTTGTGAATACCTGTCACCCTTATCGGTTGAAACGGTTATCGCGAGTGATGGTTATGCGCTTAAAAAATGCAGTATATCCCCCACTACTGCCGATAGTTTGGCAGAAAGCTTAAAAGCAACACTAGGGGGGTGCATAAAATACGCCGACTGCAAAAAAGAGATTAAAACCGTTTTGGTATGTTCAGGCAGTGGCGGCGGTTTTATAAACGAAATTGCACACTTTGGTTGTGATGCACTTCTTACCGCCGATGTTAAGCATAATCACTTTTTAGAAGCTCAAAGATTAGGTGTTTGCCTTTTCGATGCAGGTCACTTTAACACCGAAGATATTGTAGTAGAACCACTCAAAGCAATGCTTCAAAAGGAGTTTCAAGAAATAGAATTTATAACTAACCATGAAAGTATAATTAAAAACCGCTGATTACAGCGGTTTTTAATATTTTATAAGGTTTAGGCTATAATAATTTTGGTGATTAAATGATAACTACAATTATTCGCACAATTATATTATATATATTTGTAACCTTTGCAATACGTGTTATGGGTAAGCGCCAAATTGGTGATATGCAACCTAACGAGCTTGTTATAACACTTTTAATATCAGAAATTGTAGCAATACCGCTTCAGGATATAAGTCAGCCTATTTTAAGCGGTGTTGTTGCTATTTTTATGCTAATTGTGCTTGAAATAGTTATGTCTTGTTTATCACTTAAAAGTGTAAAAATACGAAAATTTATGAGCGGTAATTCGGTTGTTATTATTAACAACGGCATTGTTGACCAAAATGCAATGAAAAATGTTAGAATGACTGTATTAGACCTTGTAGAGCAGCTTCGCGGTCAAAATGTGTTTGATATTTCAACCGTTGCGTTTGCCGTGCTTGAAATCAACGGCAATTTAAGTGTTTTGCTTAAAAGCGGCGACCAACCCGCCACAGTTAAGGATATGGGAATTAAAAAAGAAAAAGCCGCTCTTCCCTTGCCTGTTATAAGCGACGGAAAGGTTTTAATGGATTCTCTCAAAGCACTTAATATTACAACCGAAACTTTAAATAAAAAGCTTCACGCAAACCACACAACCGCAAGCGAAGTATTTTTGATGACTCTTGATCGCTACGATAATATAAGTATTGTAAAGAAAGGCAGTAATATATGAAACGACTGATTATTGCAGCTATACTTCTTGCATTGGTTATAGCCACCTATTTAACGAGTCTGTTTTATATTACCGATAGCTGTAACACTGCAAAAAGTATGATTCAAAACACTATAAAGGTTTATAGTGAAAAAGAAACTGCCGAAAAGGAAGCTAAGAACACCCAAAAATATTGGGACAAAAAAGAGCCTTTGCTTTCAATTTTTGTAAACCACGATAGAATTGACGATATTGAAACCGCAATTTCTTTAATGAATGTTTATGCGAAAATTCCAAAAAACGAACTATTTTACGAATATGCTGACAATGTAAAAGTGCTTATTCATCAAATTTTGGAGGACACCAAAATAACTATGCACAGTATTTTTTGACTTTAAATCAATAAATTGTTGCTATTCCGAAAAATTTATGATATAATAATTTAAATATTTTTTGGAAAGGATGTATAATATGACATTTGCATTTATACTCTACTTCATTGTCATTTTGGGTATAGGTATATACTTTTTCTTGAAATCCAAAAACAATGGTGAAAAAGAATACTTTTTAGGCGGCAGAAGCATGGGCCCTTGGGTTACTGCCTTGAGTGCTCAAGCTTCTGATATGAGTGGTTGGCTTTTAATGGGCTTCCCAGGTAGTATTATTGCCTTTGGTTTAGGTAAGGTTTGGATTGGTATCGGTCTTGCTCTTGGTACTATCGCAAACTGGATATTCGTAGCACGACGTTTGCGCCGTTTCTCAAAAGCCGCAGGCGACTCTATTACCCTGCCGCAATACCTAACAAATCGTTTTTCAACCTCTAACCCCGCGCTTAAGGTTGTTTGTGCTATAATCTTCCTTATAAGCTTTACTGTATATGTTGCATCGGCATTTAATGCAGGTGCCGAAGTTTTTGCAACAGTTATACCTTGGTTTGAAACACGTAAGCTTTTGGCTATGGTGATTTTTGCAATTTTAGTACTTACATACACTTTCCTTGGCGGTTACAAAGCAGTTTGCTGGACCGACTTCTTCCAAGGCTTACTTATGCTTATAGCTCTTGTTTCAACACCAATCATTATGTTAATGATTGGCAAATTTGATCCTTCGTTTGCAGGTGCATTCGGCGAAATTTCAGCATTCGGAAGTAATCCCTTCAATGTTCCATGGACAGATGTTGTATCAGGTCTTGGTTGGGGTCTTGGTTATTTTGGTATGCCACATATCCTTGTTCGTTTTATGGCTATCAAGAACTCTAAAATGGTTAAAAAATCGGCTACTGTTGCTATCACCTGGTTAGTACTTACCCTAGGTGCCGCAATTGCAATCGCTTGGTTAGGCCGTACATATATATTAAATGGCGATGGCATCGCTCTAGCTCAAAAGCTTTTACCTACAGGTATGCAAAGCCGCGTATTTATTGAAATTGCTCTTGATATTTTCGCTCCATTTATTGCAGGTCTTATGTTAGCTGCAATTATTGCCGCTGCTATGTCCACAGCAGACAGTCAGCTTTTGGTTGCTTCTTCTTCATTCACTAGTGACCTTTACAACCCCATCATCCGCAAAAACAAAGCAAGCGATAAAGAGATGCTTTGGATGGGCCGTTTAATTGTTTTCATTGTTACTGTAATTGCATTCATTATTGCAGCAAGCGGTCTTGGTAAGGCAGACTCTTGGGCTTCAAATATTATGGCTATGGTTGAAAATGCTTGGGGTCTTTTCGGCTCCGCTTTCGGTCCCGTTGTTATTCTTTCGCTCTTCTGGAAGCGTCTTACCTACAAGGGTGCCGTTGCAGGTATAATAGGCGGTGCTGTTGCTGATATTGCTTGGCTTGTACTTTTCACAAGCACAGTTACCACCCCCGTGATTTGCGATACTGCAGTTTACGAAATTGTACCTGGATTTATCGTTAGTGCTATTTGTGCTATTGTATTCACCTTGCTTGATAAAAAGCCGTCTGACGAGGTTATTGCAATTTATGAAAATGCAATTAACCCAGAAATAGACGACTAACTGAATTTTAAATAAATATTTTTAAGGGTGCCGTGTATAAAACGGCACCCCTTTTTAATTTTGCATATTTATGCATATTTATGCTTGACAAACGAATAAAACAGTGGTATACTAACCTTACTAATTTTTATAAGGAGAAACTATTATGAAAAAATTATTAGCATTAGTATTAGCGCTCACTATACTTCTCTGCTTTGCAGGCTGCGGCGCTAAGGAAGACAAAATTAAAATCGGTGTACAAACCACCACTACAGGCGACATTTACGCTTCGGGCGACTTCGGTGAAGACGCAGTTATCCGTTATGACAACGGCGCAGCAGCGGTTGAAGCTTTAAAGGCTGACAAGGTTGATGTTGTTATTATCGATAACGAGCCTGCAAAATCTTATGTTGCAGCTAACACAGGCTTAAAAATCCTTGATACCGAATACACTAAAGAAGAATATGCTATCTGCTTCCAAAAAGGCAGCGATATGAAGGCAAAGGTTAACGACGCTTTAGAAGCTTTAATAAAAGACGGTTCTGTAAAGGCTGTTATGGATAAATATGTAAATAATCCTGATGCTTCTGCACTTAAAGGCGTTGCTGTTGAATTTAAAGATACAGATAAGCCTAACTTAATTATGGCTACCAATGCTGAATTCCCACCATATGAATACATAGACGGCGACAAATATTATGGCGTTGACGTAGAAGTTGCACAAATCATTGCTGATAAGCTAGGCTATGATTTAAAGATTGAAAACGTTGCTTTTGACTCAATTATCCCTGGTGTTCAAAGCGGTAAATATACTATGGGTATGGCAGGTATGACCGTTACTGAAGACAGATTAAAGAAAGTTGATTTCTCTTCAAGCTATGCTACCGGTATTCAGTCAGTTATAGTTAAGGGAGACGGCGATATTCAATCAATTGACGACCTTAATAAGTACCTTCTTCCCACCGAATAATTTTTAAAATTAACGGGGCGCATATACGCCCCGTTTTTTATTGTATAATGAAAGGAAATTAAAAGTGTCTAATTTTTTTGATGAGTTCAGCCGAGTAATGCTTGAAAACAACAGATTTGATTTTATTATAGATGGACTTAAAAATACATTTTTAATAACATTAGGTTCTTTGGTTTTGGGTGTAATTTTAGGTGTTATAGTAGCAGTTGTGCGTTCTACTTATGATAAAAACCACACTCACCTAAAAAAGCGCGGTGGTATTTCATACTTCCTAATGTCAATTTTAAATAAAATTTGCCAAGTTTATCTTACCGTAATAAGAGGCACCCCTGTTGTTGTTCAGCTTATGATTTTTTATTTCATAATATTTGCAAAATCTGATGACGGTATTGCGGTTGCAACATTTGCCTTTGGTATAAATTCGGGTGCCTATGTTGCCGAGATTTTCCGTAGCGGAATTATGGCAATTGATAACGGTCAGTTTGAAGCAGGAAGAAGTCTTGGCCTTAACTATATCCAAACTATGCTTTACATAATTGTTCCACAAATGTTCAAGGTCGTTTTGCCCACCCTTTGTAATGAGTTTATTGTGTTGCTAAAAGAAACATCAGTTGCAGGCTATGTTGGTGTAATAGACCTTACAAAAGCAGGTAATACCATTGCGGGCAGAACCTTCTCCTATTTCATTCCGCTTATTACCGTAGCAATTATTTATTTGATAGTTGTAATGATTCTCACCAAGCTTGTAGGTATTTTGGAAAGGAGGCTTCGCAACAGTGACCACTAATGAAACACTTATAAAAGTTGAAAATTTGCAAAAATCCTTTGAAAATGTTGAAGTACTTAAAGGTGTTAACATCGACATTAAAAAAGGTGAAGTTGTTGTAATAATAGGTCCGTCGGGTTGCGGAAAATCCACTTTTTTAAGAACACTAAACCTTCTTGAAGAACCCACAGGCGGTCATATATATTTTGAAGGTAATGATATTACAAGCAAAAGTAGCAATATCAATTTACACCGTCAAAAAATTGGTATGGTTTTCCAGCAGTTTAACCTTTTCCCACATATGACGATACTTAAAAATATGACTTTGGCGCCTATCAAACTATTAAAAAAATCAAAAGAGGATGCTGAAAAAGAAGCTTTAAAGCTTTTAGAGCGTGTTGGTCTTGCTGATAGAGCAAGCTCTTACCCATCTCAGCTTTCAGGCGGACAAAAACAGCGTGTTGCCATTGTAAGAGCTTTATGTATGCAACCTGAAGTTATGCTTTTTGACGAGCCTACAAGTGCGCTCGATCCCGAAATGGTTGGCGAAGTTCTTGAAGTTATGAAGTCGCTAGCACAAGAAGGTATGACAATGGCGGTTGTAACACACGAAATGGGATTTGCGCGTGAAGTTGCAGATAGAATTATATTCATTGATGAGGGCATTATTATGGAAGAGGGCACTCCCGAAGAAGTGTTTGGAAATCCAAAAAGCCCAAGACTTCAAGATTTCTTAAGTAAGGTAATATAAATTTAAAAAATCAGGATGGATTCAATATCCAACCTGATTTTATTTATCTATATAGATTTAATCGGGTCAAGGGCGAAGCCCTTTGTCGAGGGGTTGAAGGTGTCGCGAAATAACTATAAAATCGCACATACTTGCCACCGAATCGAAAACATTTCTTTTCATTCTTCGGTGGCGATTGGTAGTGTGTAGCAATCCGACACCGAAGGGGAAATCGAAATTTCCCTTTAAGGCGAATCTTTCCGCCCTTTCTTTTCGCCTACATAAGAAAGGGCGTGGCCTGTCGCGGCACAAGCGACAAAGCAGCAAATATTATCAATTTCAAAGATCATCACGCCGATAAAGCGCCTCGCAAAGACAAGTTTACGCTTGAATACTTAAAACTTCAAAATAATGAATCTATAAATTCTTTCAAATGTTTTCCTGAAAACGATTCTTTACCGCAAGATGATATTTTATCTTAGCTGAGCGGCAGCACCAAGGCACTGCCCTACACACAACCAATAAAAACACATCACCCATTGTCATTTCGAGCGTAGAGAAAAATCATTTTGTATTAAAATGTCAAAACAATAAATTTATAAAATTCTTTAATCCTTCCCCCAAAAATTCATCATTACTACAAACACTACAAAGTGTTTTCTTATTGAAATTTTTGTGCTTAGAATAGCGCTTTATTAAAAACCTTTGCAATTCATCAGCGCCGTTTAAAATTTGAATTTCATATTCAGTAGTTTCTCTATGGCTAAACATAGAATTAAAGTTTTTGCAAAACTTTTCAAATTCACAACCATAGTTTTTTAAATCCATAACTTTACCCAGCTTAAACCAATAATTCAAAACAGCTATAGCATCAGTTTGTTGTTCTTTGTAAATATTTTTAATATCATTTTCAAAATCATCAGATATATCATTCAAAATATCATATAGAAAAATATGCCGTATATACCCCATTGCTTCTTCTATAGATTCTGCAAATAATATCTGTTTTCCCTCAAAAGAAAAAGGTACTTTTTGAGTAAAGCGTGTAAAAATGAATATATCATTAGGCTTAGCGAAGGTAAGGTCTTGCATTTCGGTTGCGTGGGTGTTTTTCCAATTACCAAATTTTGTGTAATCCATATTTTATTCCCCTAAAATTAAAAAGTGCGCCCACCGAAGCAGACGCACAAAAAACGCAAACTCCGATAGTCGCCAAACTAACCGATTGTGAAAATGGCAATTGTGCAATTTTCAGCCAAACCGAGAGGAGTTTACATTTTTATAAAATGAAACTCTCAATTTGGCATAAAAAAACTACGCAATTATCCTATGAAAAACATACGCACTTTCACAAATATTCAGTTAGTTTGGCAATTCTAAGTATAACACACAATTTTAGAGATTGCAAGATATAAAAAAAGTTCACTTGTATAACAAGAGAACTTTTTTAAAACAATTACGAATTAACCCTTTATGTATTCATCAATCGCCTTTGCGGCGGTTTTACCCGCTCCCATTGCAAGTATTACTGTAGCGGCACCTGTTACGGCGTCACCGCCGGCGTATATACCTGTTCTTGAAGTAAGACCGTCTTCGTTTACTACTATTCCGCCCCTTTTATTTACCTCTAACCCATCTGTAGTAGATTTAATAAGCGGATTAGGTGAAGTACCTATCGACATTATTACACAGTCGGCATCAACCGTAAAAGCGCTATCGGGTACTCGTACAGGGCGCGCTCTACCCGATTCGTCAGGCTCGGAAAGCTCCATTCTTTCGCAAACTATACCGTCTACCCAACCGTCTTTTCCGTTAATTTCAAGCGGATTTGTAAGAAATTTAAAGGCTATTCCCTCTTCCATTGCATGCTCTACTTCTTCGCGGCGGGCGGGAAGCTCGTTTTCGGTACGGCGGTAAACTACAGTAACATCTGCACCTAATCTTTTAGCAGTACGCGCCGCATCCATAGCAACGTTACCGCCGCCTACTACAACCGTCTTTTTGGTTTGCATAACGGGGGTAGCACTACCTTCCTTATAAGCTTTCATAAGATTATTACGGGTTAAAAATTCGTTAGCGGAATAAACACCATTTAAACTTTCGCCCTTTATTCCCATAAAGCGCGGAAGTCCCGCGCCCGAGCCTATGAATACAGCTTCAAAACCGCTTTCAAAAAGCTCGTCAACAGTAATAGTTTTACCAATCACAACATTAGTTTCTATTTTAACCCCCAAAGCCTTAAGGGTGTCGACTTCCTTTTGTACAACCGCTTTAGGTAAGCGGAATTCGGGTATACCGTAAACCAATACGCCACCCGCTAAGTGAAGCGCTTCAAAAACAGTTACTTCATAACCCTTTTTAGCCAAATCGCCTGCACAGGTAAGCCCCGAAGGTCCCGAGCCTACAACAGCTACCTTATGACCGTTACTTTGCGGTCTTTCTACACCTTCTGTGTTATGTGCATTATGCCAATCGGCAACAAAGCGTTCAAGTCTGCCAATACCTACACTCTCACCCTTTATACCGCGAACACATTTAGCTTCGCACTGGGTTTCCTGTGGGCAAACTCTACCGCAAACGGCAGGTAGGCTTGAAGACTGTGATATTACTTGGTAAGCACCTTCAAAATCCCCCGACTTTATTTTTTCAATAAATTCGGGAATATGAATATTAACAGGGCAGCCCTGTACACAGGGCATATTTTTGCAGGTTAGGCAACGCATTGCTTCGTCTATTGCAGTTTCTTCACTATAGCCTAAAGCAACCTCATTAAAGTTGGAAGCGCGAACAACCGCATTCTGCGTTGGCATTTCGTTTCTTTTAGGCGACATATTTGCAGTCATTATTCCACTTCCTTTTTAAATAAATTACAGGTCTTTTCATAAGCGTGGCGTTCAAAATCGCGATAGGTAGCGCCACGGCTCATAGCTTCATCAAAATCTACCAAATATCCATCAAAATCGGGGCCGTCCACACAAGCAAACTTGGTTTCTCCCCCAACAGTCAGCCGACAACCGCCGCACATACCCGTACCGTCTATCATAACGGGATTCATAGAAACGGTAGTTTTTACTCCAAAGGGTTTTGCAGTAGCTACAACAAACTTCATCATAACAAGCGGACCTATTGCAAAAATCTCGTCGTATTCGGCACCGTTTTCAAGAGCGTTCTTTAAAGGCTCGGTAACAAGACCTTTTTGCCCGTAAGAGCCATCGTCGGTCATAATTTTAAGGCTTTTTGAAGCAGACTTAAATTCGTCCTCTAAAATAACTAAATCCTTATTTCTAAAGCCAATTATAGAGTCTACCTGGCAACCCTGTTCGTGAAGCTTTTGGGCAACAGGAAGTGCTATAGCACAACCAACGCCGCCGCCGACAACGCAAACCCTTTTAAGACCTGTAGTCTCTGTAGCCTTACCTAAGGGGCCTACAAAATCGGCAATATAATCGCCTTCTTGCTTTTGGTTTAATTTAAAGGTTGTAGCACCGACAATTTGAAAAATTATGCGTACACTTCCCTTTTCACGATCAAAGCCCGCAACGGTTAAGGGTATGCGCTCACCCGCATCGTCAACGCGAAGTATTATAAACTGCCCTGCCTGTGCTTTTTTAGCCACAAGCGGTGCTTCAATATCCATTTGTGTAACGGTAGGATTAAGTACCTTTTTGCTTAGAATCTTATACATTTTCTCCATCCTTTGAATATGTTAAATTAGTGACCGTAAGTGTATTACCTTCTACCTTAAATTCAATATGATAAATTGAATATTCAAAAGCGTAAATGCGGTCATCATTATGATAGTGCGGACGAGGGTCGCCCTGCAATATTTTTATTATGTTTTCAATATCCTTTGACTCAATCAAACTCCTTATATGTTGCGGTATATCAACTGTTAAGCAGTCCCCATAAACACCGTCGGCAAATCCACCTATAGCATCGGGGTGAGAGTCGGTAAAGCTTAAATAAGGCTTAATATCGTAAATAGGAGTGCCATCAAGCAAATCCGCACCCGAAACAGAAATCACCGTACCGTTTTCGCCGTCACGGTAGATTTTTTCTATTTTAACGCTTGAAAGTCCCAACGGGTTTGGACGGTTAGGTGAACGGGTAGCAAAAACCCCTACCCTTTTATTACCGCCAAGACGTGGCGGACGGACAGTTGGCGACCATTTTTCGTTTTTCACTTCTGAAAAATCCCATATAAGCCACAAATGTGAAAATTCTTCGAGTCCCCTAAGTGCACTGTCATCATGAAACTCTGGTGTAAAAACAATCTTAGCTGTTGTATTTACAAGTCCGCTTTGGCGCGGTATTCCAAACTTTGTGGGAAAATCGGTTTTTATGTAGGCTATAACACTTAATTCGCGTTTCATATATTCTTTAAAATCTCATCCCACTCATCGTTGTCAAGTCCGTCTTCCTCGATAAGAGTATGATTTTTTGCATAAGCGTTATCGACTATTTTCTTATATACTTTACGGGTTTTAATATTCGCCCTTAAAGCAATAAAATTGATAGCAAAGTTTACAACCAACAATATACAAAGTGGTACCAAATGGCGCCAATAAAATGAAGCCTTATAACCGCCAATTTCATTTTCCAAAAGCGGCGCAAAGGTTAACACCAAGCCAACGCAAGACAAAGCGTTTATAGCAAATGAACAAATAGCCGCAACAATACTTTTTTTAAACTTTGTAAGCACAATTGCCGCAATAAGAGTAATAATAAGAATTAAAGAGGTATATAACGGAGCTTTCATAGTAGAAAGTAAGGTTTCGCTCATTGAAATGCCCAAAGCAAAAAACAAATTCATAGCAATTGAAAAAATCAAAGCCAACACATAAAACACCATTACAAACTTGTAAAGCTTTCCGTCGGGCTTAGCGTAGGTAATACCCCACTTATCTTCATAAATTCTAACCTTTTCAAGTATATTATCATATAGTTTCATAACAATTCTCCAAACGTATATTATCTATCATTATACTACTAATTATCTCACTTGACAAGAGTAAATTGTTAGATATATAATAGTTATTGGTGATAAAAATGGCAAAATTAAACATAGTTATGGTTGAACCCGAAATTCCGCAAAATACGGGTAATGTAGCCAGAACCTGTGCGGCAACGGGCGCAAGGCTTCACCTTGTGGGTCCTATGGGCTTTAAGCTTGACGATAAAAAGCTTAAACGCGCAGGTCTTGATTATTGGCATTATCTTGATATTACCTATTACAAAAACATAGACGAATTTTTCGAGAAAAATCATGGTGAGTTTTATTACTTTACAACCAAAGGCAGACATACCCACAGCGATATTATGTATCCCGACAACTGCTACCTGCTTTTCGGCAAGGAAACAAAAGGTTTACCCGAAGAATTACTTATAAAAAATCCAAATAATTGTGTGCGTATTCCCATGCAAGGTGAAATCCGTAGTCTTAACCTTTCAAACTCTGTTGCAATAGCGGTTTACGAGGCTTTAAGACAGTGGGATTACCCGAAACTTCAAAATTTAGGACAATTGCATAATTATAAGTGGGAAGAACTTTAATTTTTCTAAAATTATTTTTCAAAATACTGTTGAAAAATATTAAATTTGTGATAAAATAGTAATTGTAAAAAAATTAACAATTTCAGGAAGGAAGTTTGTAATGAACGCTCTTAACAAAAAGACTGTTGATGACATCAATGTAAAAGGCAAAAAGGTACTTGTTCGCTGCGATTTTAACGTTCCGCTTAAAAACGGCGTTATCACCGACGAAAACCGTATCAACGCAGCACTCCCTACCATCCAAAAATTGATTGCTGACGGTGGCAAGGTTATTCTTTGCTCTCACCTTGGCAAGCCGAAGGGTGAACCTAAGCCCGAGCTTTCTTTAGCACCTGTAGCTAAAGCACTCTCCGAAAAGCTTGGTAAAGAAGTTATTTTTGCTGCTGATGATAATGTTGTTGGCGAAAATGCTAAAAAGGCTGTAGAAGCTATGAACGACGGCGATGTTGTTCTTTTACAGAACACCCGTTACCGTGCAGAAGAAACCAAAAACGGTGAAGCATTCTCCGCTGAGCTCGGTTCTTTGGCAGATATCTTTGTAAATGATGCTTTCGGTACCGCTCACAGAGCACACTGCTCTACAGTAGGTGTTGTATCCTATGTTAAGGAAGCTGTTGCAGGCTACCTTATCGGTAAAGAGCTTAAATATTTAGGCAACGCTGTTGAAGACCCTGCTCGTCCCTTTGTTTGCATCTTGGGCGGCGCTAAGGTTGACAGTAAGCTACCTGTAATTGAAAATCTTTTAACCAAGGCTGATACTCTTATTATCGGCGGCGGTATGGCTTATACCTTCTTGGCTTCTAAGGGTTACGGCGTAGGTAATTCTTTGGTAGATGAAACTAAGATTGACTACTGCAAGGATATGATGAAGAAAGCAGAAGAAAAGGGTGTTAAAATTCTTCTCCCTATCGATTGCACTGTTATTAACGAATTCCCCAACCCCATCGACGCTCCTGTTGATGTTGAATTTGTTGATGCTGATAAGATTCCTGCTGACAAAGAAGGCGTTGACATTGGACCTAAGAGCTCTGAGCTTTTTGCTAACGAAGTTAAGACCGCTAAGACTGTTGTTTGGAACGGACCTATGGGCGTATTTGAAAACCCAACCTTAGCTGCAGGTACTTTAGCTGTTGCTAAAGCTTTGGCTGAAACCGATGCCGTTACAGTTATCGGCGGTGGTGACTCTGCTGCAGCTGTTAACAACTTAGGCTACGGCGATAAGATGACTCACATTTCTACAGGTGGCGGTGCTTCGCTTGAATTTCTTGAAGGTAAAGAGCTTCCAGGTATTGCAGCACTTAACGACAAATAATTAAAATTTAATTTCAGGTTGTCGCAAGGCAACCTGAATATTAATATTTGTAAATTTTTAGGAGAATTAAAATGGATAAACAAAAAAGAAATGCAGTTATCGCAGGTAACTGGAAAATGAACAACACCCCCGCACAGACTACCGCTTTAATTAACGAAATGAAGCCTTTAGTAAAGGATGCTGACTGCAAGGTTGTACTTTGCGTTCCCTTTATTGATATTCCTGCTGCTGTAGAAGCTGCAAAAGGCTCTAACATTGAAATCGGTGCTGAGAATGTTCACTTCAAAGCTTCAGGCGCTTATACCGGCGAAATTTCGGCAGAAATGCTTGTAGAATCAGGCGTTAAATATGTTGTTGTTGGTCACAGTGAAAGAAGACAGTACTTCGGCGAAACCGACCAAACTGTAAATCTTCGTACACTTGCTGCTGTTAATGCCGGTCTTACTGCTATTGTTTGCGTTGGTGAAACCTTAGAGCAAAGAGAATTAGGCTACACCGAAACTCTTTTAAAATATCAAACAAAAATGGCATTAACAAATGTATCAAAAGAACAACTTAAGAACATCATCGTTGCTTATGAACCTGTATGGGCTATCGGCACCGGTGTTACCGCTACTGCTGACCAAGCTGATGAAGGCAACGGCTTTGTTCGTGAAGCTATTGCTGAAGTTTACGGCAAAGATGTTGCCGATACCGTTACTATTCAGTACGGCGGTTCTATGAACGCTAAAAACGCTGACGAATTAGTTGCTAAAATCAACGTTGACGGCGGTCTTATCGGCGGCGCTTCCTTAAAGGCAGAAGATTTTTCTGTTATTGTAAAAGCCGCAAGCAAATAATTTACTTTAAAAATAAAAAAGGTGTCTGCTTTGCGGACACCTTTAATTAGGAGATATTTATGAAAAAACCTGTTGTTTTATGTATAATGGACGGTTTTGGTATACGTGACACCAAGGAAGGTAACGCAATCCATACAGCCGCCACCCCTAATCTTTCAAAGCTTTTTGCAGAAAATCCCTTTACCACTATCGGTGCATCCGGTCTTGACGTAGGTCTTCCTGATGGTCAAATGGGTAACAGTGAAGTTGGTCACACCAATATCGGTGCAGGCAGAGTTGTTTACCAAATGCTTGTAAAAATTTCTAAGTCAATTAAGGACGGCAAATTTTTTGAAATTGACGCTATGAAAAGCGCAATGGAAAATTGTGTTAAAAACGATAGCGCTCTTCATATGATAGGTCTTCTTTCAGACGGTGGTGTTCACAGCCATATCGAGCATCTTTACGGTATTCTTGAAATGGCTAAAAAGTATAACCTTAAAAAAGTTTACGTACATTGCCTTATGGACGGACGCGACGTTTCCACTACATCAGGCGCAGGCTTTATAAGAGATTTGGAAGCCAAAATGGCTGAACTCGGCGTTGGTAAGGTTGCTACCGTTATGGGTAGATATTATGCCATGGACCGTGATTTCGCTTGGGACCGTGTTGAAAAGGCTTACGCAGCTATGGTTTACGGTGAAGGCATACAAACAAACGATGCCGCTGCCGCAGTTGAAGAATCTTACCAAAACGGCGTCACTGATGAATTTATACTCCCAACTGTAGCTGATAAAGATGGTATTATAAAATCCGGTGATAGTGTTGTTTCCTTCAACTTCCGCCCCGACCGTGCAAGACAATTTACACGTGCGTTTGTTGATGAAGCATTCGACGGATTTGAACGCAAAAACGGTTATATGCCTTCAAATTACGTTTGTATGACTCAATATGACGAAACCATGCCAAACGTTACTGTTGCATTCCCGCCCGAAGAGCTTAAAATGACCTTTGGCGAGTACCTTGCAAGCAAGAATATGACTCAGCTTCGTATTGCTGAAACCCAAAAGTATGCACACGTAACCTTCTTCTTTAATGGTGGCGAAGAAAAGACTTTTGAAGGTGAAGACCGCATTCTTATTCAGTCTCCCGATGTTCCAACCTTTGACCTTATGCCTGAAATGAGCGCATATCCTGTTTGTGATACAGTATGCGAGCAAATTCTTTCAGGAAAATACGATGCAGTTATTCTCAACTTTGCAAACTGCGATATGGTAGGTCATACAGGTGTATTTGACGCAGCGGTTAAGGCTGTTGAAGCGGTTGATACATGTGTTGGCAGAGTGGTTGAAGCTACCAAGAAAATGGGTGGTGTCACCTTTATTACCGCCGACCACGGTAATGCCGACTGTATGGTGGGTGAAGACGGCAACCCCTTCACTCCACACACCACAAACCCTGTTCCTTTCTGCGTTGTGGGCTATGATTGCGAGCTTAAAGAAGGCGGCAGACTTGCCGATATCATTCCTTCTATGCTTACTGTTTTAGGCCTACCTAAACCTGCCGAAATGGATGGCGAATCTTTAATTAAATAATCTTTAATATAGCAAAACTGCAGTCCCGAAAGAGACTGCAGTTTTTTAATTTGCGCTACAAAAATCACTAACGCTTTCGTGTTCGATTTTTGCAATTCTTCTATTAATTGTTTTAATTTTTTCTTCCATTACGGGCACCTTGCTTGTGATTGTGTTTTGCATATCAACCTTTTTTTCAAGCTGTGATAAGCGATACTCTACAAGCTTGCTTGAAGCTATTATGCCACCTGCAGTACCAAAAAGTGTACCCGCAAAGGAGATTAAAGCCACTATAATTGTACTGTTCATTTGCTTTCTCCTGTTTCTTTAATTTTTTCTCGTTGTACTTTATATTCGGTATCATCACCGAAAAGTGATGAATAAGAAAAATATACATACCCTGAAACATTGCTGTCACTTTCGCAAATTTTCACCTGTCTTGCAATAATATCGGGGTTGTTTTTCCATTCGCTTTTATCAGCATCCAAAGTAGGCTTTGCTTTATAAACCCCAAGCCCTATTTTAAGCTTAACATTAGGATTTTGCTTTAATAAATCTTTCCAAACCTTAAGCAAATTCTCAAAACGAAAATATTTATCAGGATACTCAAAACCAAAATACAACTGCGGTATTATTTCATCAACTAAACCTTGTTTTATCCAGGTTTCAACATCGGCATAAAGCTTTTCGTAGTTATTATTTATTGAAGCCGTAGGGCTTATACTAAAAACAATATTGTTATTTAGGTGCTTTATTAACGCTTTACACGAGCTTATAAGTATATTTACATTCTCACGCCTGTAATCCGATAAAGAAAGCGGATTTTCACATTCTATTTTATATTCTTTGTAGCTTGATTTATCAAATTCGGTTTTTTGGGTTGGGTAAAAGTAATCGTCAAAATGTATGCCGTCAATATTGTATTTTGTTATAAGCTCTCGCACTTCATTTAATACCAAAGCCCTGACCTGTGTACTAGCGGGGTTAAGATATATACCGTTTGCAAAACCAACATTTTTAGCCATTTCTTGGTCGTTAATCCATTTATATACAATGCTTTGTTTGTTAAGCTTTTCTATATCAGAATTGGCAGAAATTCTATAGGGATTTATCCACGCGTGAATTTTAAGTCCATTTTTCTTGCTTTCAGTTACTATATACTCAAAAACATCAAACTCATATTTTTTTGCCGACTCTAAAAGCGGAAAATATTCTGTAGGGTATAGTGTTTCACCAAAAGCTCGGGTATGTAAATAAAGATTTTCTATTCTAAAATCCTTGCAGTTTTCTATTACTTTTTGAAATTCATTTTCAAATCCGTCATTAGTCTTTAGCATACCCTCTAGCTCATAGTAACTTATCCATACGCCGCTGCCTGACACTGCATCTTTATACTCTGTTGGTTTTTTATTAGCACAAGAGCACAATATAATAGTCAAACTTAAAACAGTTAAAATCTTTTTCATACACTAACCCGTTATTCTGTATCTGATTTCAATTTCACCTATACTGAATTCCTTATCGGAATTAAAGCTAATATCTATGCCGTTTACATTGTAAAGATGTGGTGAAAGTCTTACCGATTTATACTCGCACTTATCGTAATCTCCATTAAGAAAGCCAAAATCAAGCTCGGTTTTATATCTATCGTTAACCGATATTTTCACCTTACCCTTAGCCGAAAGTGTAAAGTATATACCCTCAATATTCTTAAAGGAATTTTGCTCCTTAAAGCAATAATGCTTGGTAGTAAAATCACTTGGAATTGAGAGAACTTTTTGCAAAACCGTATCTTCTTCACCAAAATAAATCACACTGTCGGTATTACCTTCAAGGTATGATATAAACGCTAAGCGACTGTCATCCCCTCGGCATAAAAACATATATTTTCCCGAATGATAAAATCCGCTATCAATATTAAGGCCTGTAGGTGTACGCCAAAGAAAGCTTTTGCTTTCTTCCTGCTTTTGTATATCGATAACAAGCATTTTATCAAAAACCGAAATAATATAGTATTCGTCACTTCCTATAGCGGTCACTTCACTATATATATCGCTGTTAAGCTTAAGCTCTATGGGATTGCAAATCTCGGTTATTTTTTTACCAGTTACATCAAATTTATATATCCTACCGTCATCCGAGAGCCAAACGTTTTTTCCGCCGCAAATAGCTACCGTATTTTCATTAGCGCATCCTATTTTTTTAGAAACTTCATGACTTTCAAAGCTATCAGGCTTTTTAAACACCTTACCGTTATCTTTAAGCAGGGTAATTTCATTAAATACATCCCCCTCCTTAAAGGTTAAAAGATGCATCTCGTGCTCTTTGAAAGCGACTATTTTGTCCTGTTGCGGTGACATACAGATTACAGGGCTTCCGCTCTCACCTATATCAATAGAATTATTTTTAGGAAAATATAACGGATTGTCGTAATCGGCAGCGTATACTTTATTACCGCCTTCACCACCTGCAACCAATAATTTAGAATTATATCTTGTAACACAGGAAGCGTTAGCAATGCTTGCAATACCGCCTTCTATATCCTTGGTAGCTGTTATTTTGATGTTATTTTCAACACACATTTCCATAATAGGAATGGGAAAATCGCCCGACTCAGCTGTAAAATATAAAATTCCTGTATCACGGTCGACAAAAGCCGAAACATCCTTACCGTAAAAATGCTGTATATCTCTAATATTATCTGGTGGTATTTTCCACTCTATATATTGGCTTATGTTGTAATATATTTTACAGGATACCGTTTCGTCTGCAAGACTGTTAAAGGGCAATCTAAATGAGTGTGAATATCCGTCTGAAGTATAATAAGCGTGAAATCTGCCATCTAACATATTTTGTGATTCAAGAGTTAAGGGTGACTCGCTTGAAAAACCTTTTTCGGCTTTAGCAGTTTGGTATTTATTACCCCTGCCGTTAATTAGCACAGTGGGTACATAAAAATCGTTTACCCTTTCCCAACCACTATAATCGGAGTTAACTTCATAAATGCAATAACTTTTTTTGTACCAATTATATTTGTCTTGTAAAGCCACAAGAGCAAAAATTCCACCGCCGTTTTGCGCTTTTCCGTTAAAAAAGTTAATATGTACAGGAATGTAAAACGAATTGCTTGAAGAGCGATTAAAAGAGATATAACCCATAGGCGCTATATTCCCTTCTAGGTCTATCAAATAAGAATATACATAATACGCATAGTCATCTGTAAGAACTTCGGCGGTTGCAATACGCCAATATACCCCATCTAAGTAAACAGATGTATTGGTAACATTGTACTTTAGCTGCCCATCATTCCCATAAATAAAGGTATTTGCAGCTTTGTCGATATCATTTTTAAAACCGGGACGGGTTTTAAGGAAGGAATCCTTATACCACATGTTACATCCCGAAACAATTTCATTGTCCTTTATTAAATCTGGTCCGCCAATACTTTTTAAACCGCCGTCAAGCGCGCCTGTTTTAAATGTCTTTACCCCCTGACTGTTTAAAGAACCGTATTTCATTTAATCAACTCCCGTAATCTACTTTGGGTAATTTATCTTCTATAACATCCTTAGAAGAAAGCGCCGCTGCTCTTTTAGCATTATAAATATCTGCGAACATTTTATTTTTCGCGCCATCGCCATCTACGAGTGCCATTATCATAGCCGTTCCGTAGCATAATGCATCTAAAGCTTTTTCACTCGCTTCAATTTTATCGGAAAGCCTTGTAATATTAGGTATTTTTAAATCAAAACATATTTGATTAAGTATATCTATCGCTCTTTTTAAAAGGTTTTGGTTATCGGCTCTCACAGTGTGAGAATTAAGGTAACCCAAAAGATTTAAAACACGGTTAAATACATCATTCCCCGTCATTTTTCGCTTCCTCCTTAACTTGCAATAAATTTCTTCGGTCGGTAAGAACACCATCAGGTAAGCGTGCAATAAGCTCTTCACGGTCAATTACACCTTTCTCAAAAAGAGTGAGCAATGCATCCATACGCTCTTTTTCGCTGTAAACAGTATCGTTTACAACCTCAACCTTTGTGCTTATAAGTAAATCCTTGTATTTATCTCCGTCAAACGGCATATACCAAACGCCGCTCGAATCCGAAATTTTTATCTTTCGTTTCCCGTATTTACTCACCCAAAATTCCGCCCAAATCCGTGCCGTTTCTTCAATAAAATTATAAAAACGGTTTTTGGCAATTTGAAGCGGCATCAAAGCAGACTCACGCATAGTCATAAGTGCAGTGGCGTTATCGGCACGCGAATCCCCTAAAGCTACTTCATTAGCACCGCTTTGGGTAAGTGTGTTATTTATAAGTGAATTGATACTGCTATCATAATCTTTCAGTGAAGTTGGCGGCGAAACATAGTTTACCGCCCCTGCAACATCTTCATTACTGCCGTAAACCTTTATAATCTGACCGGGCTCGTTTGTTACCTTTTCGGTGACAGTATCTCCGTTTACTAACATTATTGGCATACCCGTTGTCATAGCCGACCAAACATTTGCAGTAATCATTCGGTTTATAGCTATCTGATTGGGAATTTGATAAGTGATTTCGCTTTCTCCGTATGCAGAGTTATTTTTTCTTTCCCACTTAAATATCGAAACAGGATAAAGCCGGAGTCCTGTATCAAACTCAGGTCTTATAACCGCCCTTTCGCATACCTTTACACATTTAATTGTATAAGTCATATCAGATTTATATTCCTTGAAAAGCTTACAAAGAACAGTTATCTTTCCCGATATCTCACACTCAGCAATATTATTAAGAGTAGCAATATCTGCGCCACTAAGACGCGCTTCTCTAAGCACTGCTTCGGTTTCCATTTTAGTTTCTATAATGATATATGGCTGGTCTTCTATTTCTTCAGCATAAACATCACCAAAATACACATCTTCAATATCTAATACCTGACAGCAAATATCACCCTTAATTTTTACTTTTTTAAGGTCGTCGGCATAAAGACCTGTCGCGATGTTACTATCCCAATAAGTGTAAAGCACACCTGTACCTGTTATGTAAGAATTATGAAGCACTCTTTCTTGCAGGCTGTCAAAGTTTATTCTTTCGGCGGTTGTGTTGAAGTATTTTCCAAACGCCTTTGTTACCGCTTCAATATCATTTGCGCTGCCGTCAAAAACAGTATTTTGCGAAAGAGTGACACCACTATTTACAGGTATTCCCTCAGCCGAAAATAAAACCGACGGCGAACGGCTTAAAATTTGCGACATTTTATAATCGCCTATTCTTTTAACAACATTATGGCGCACTAAAGGTCTATCGTTACCGCATTTAGCGCCATACCATTGGTCACCGATATAAAAACGCTCATTAATGCGGTTTTGCTCATACATACCGCGTTTTCCAAGCGTTGCTTTATACTGAACACCTTGCTTATATTCCTTGAATATTTCATTAGGCTTAATAGTCATATTATTTCTCCTTCACTAAAGGGTGGGTATTCCCCACCCTTTAGATTTAAAAGTTTAGGCTACAGTTACTGTAGCAATATCGGAAGTGATACCTGCCATTCCGTTTACAATAACCTTAACGAAGTAGTAGTATTTACCACTAGTAAGGTCGGTAGGAATGGTCATAGAAGCAGCGGTAGCGCCTGCAATTTTAACGGCGTTTGCGCCATTTTCGTCAGAACACTTGTACCACTGGTAAGAAAGTTCACCGTTAGATGTTGCTGTTACCGAAAGAGAACCGCTGATAGAACCTTCTGTTACGGTTTTATTAGCAGGATTTGCTGTAATGCTTACTTCGGGAGAAATCCAAGCCCAAATAGAATCTAAACCGCTCTTGTTTACAAATACATCATAATAAATTCTGTAATCAAATTTGTAAGCGTCGGCATCAACATTCTGTTCGGGAGTGAATATACGCATATTTTCGGTTTTCTTAACAAGGTGAGCCGCAGTTTTAGGGCATACAAGCATATAAATTTCGCTTGCCTTTTCTGCAGGAGCAAAACCGTTAGCACCGAAAGTATAAGCGGTTTTCATACGTTCACTTACAACCGGAATAAGTGCTACACCGTTAATCGATTTAACCTTTAACGATACATCACCCTGTTTAAAATCGCTTACGGTAATCATTTTAGAAATTTCTGCAGAATTTTGCAATGCTGCAAACATATAGCTGTCAACAAAAGCGACCAGCTCTTCATCATAGCCTACAACCGATTGTACTTCGTTTATAAGACCGCATAAAGCTTCAAACGGCTTTTCGGCATCACCTTCAAGTGTATTTGCACGGCTAACCGCAAGACCTGCCAACTTTGAAAGCACATAAGCATCACATTCGGGAACAACCTTAGTGCGAACATATTCACCTAAAATTTTACCTGCAAGGTTTGCAATACCTGTTTCGTCCATATCTTCGCGGTCAATCTGTAAAGAACGTGCACGGTCCATAGACATTGTGTAAGAAGTATTGCTTACATTTATAGCACCCTTTGTAAAACCTGTATCGCGGTCGTAGTCAGCAAGACCCTGAAAATCCACATCGGGAATAATTACTGTTTTAGCACCTACAAATTTGGTAGCTAAAGCGTTATCGGCAAAAAAGCCTGTAGCCGATTTTTGTGCGAACATTTTATCAAGCTCGCTTGAGTATTTAATTGCATTTTCAATAGAGTTAATAGACATAATATATCTCCTTAAAATTTATTCTTTTCGCCACAGTCCACGTAAAAATTCCGCCGTTTCGGGATTTTCTCCGCCTTTTTTATTCACAAACGGACCCATTGCAGACTGATTGGCTAAATTTTGTTTTTTAATACTTTCATTCATAACGAGGTTTTCTTTATGTAAAAATCTAAGATACTCGTCAAGAAGTAAAGTACCCTTTAGCTTTGCGGCTTCAACAACACTTTCGGGCAAATCCTCAATGGTAGTTATTTTAGGAAAGCATTCTTTAAGCTCGTCAAAACCCCTTATTTCTGTATTATTGCCGTTTTCAAGCTTTAGAATATGCTTCGCAAACTCGTTATCGCCACCGCATTTTTCTGTGACCTCATTCAAGCGCTTTTTTAGGATATCTTTTTTTAGGTTATGAATATATTCTCCAACATTTTTGTTATCTTTAGCAGCTAATTCCTTTAATGCCTCATAGTCCGCCGATATCATATCAAACTTCATACCCTTTTGCGCCAATTCCTGAGCCTTTTCTAAATTCAGGTTAATAATTTCCTTATTGTATTTTATAGGAATAATTACTTTGGAGTTGTCGCTCGGTATGGTATCCGCTAAGGTTTCATCGGTACACTCATTTAAAGCATTACCTAAAACATTATTTTCTGACATATAACTCTCCTTTACTGTTGAACACTTCCGTCATAGTAGAGGAAGTTTTCATACTCTTTTTGTAGCCTTTCATCTTTTGCTAAAGGCTCAGTAGATTTTTTCGCTCTTTTTTGCGGAACTTCACTGTTAGAAACAATCAGTCCCATTAAAAAAGCAGCTATACCAACAAAAATTACCGTTAAAATAATCATAAATCCCATCCTCCGTTAAAATCATTTTTGTTATATCTCCTGTGCTTCGGTTAGTTTCTTGCTCCTTTCTAGGTTTAAAAAACTTAACATCCTCAAAAGCATACCTAAGCGCATCGCATAAATGGTTTTCGCTGTCCTTAGGCATTTTAAGACCATTCTCACTACGCTTATCGTCATAAACATAGGAAGAAAGCTCGCGTATAGTATTTGCACAGGAGGGATGTACCGTAATTTGATATTCACAAATAGCTGATATGCCGTTTAGAATACTGTCGCGTCCTTTAACCGAAGGGGTTATTCTGCCAATCCCCAGTCGCCTTAAATCGTCATTAGACTTAGGCTCCGCACAATCTGCGCGTATACGTTCTTTTGAAAAGCCTAATTGCTTGATTTTTTCGGCAATATCACAGTTAAGCATCCGCTTTTGGTAAAATTCATTGAAAATATAAATTTGTTTTTTTATGGGGTTTGCCTTAAAAGCAATAAAGGCAGTGGGGTCATTTGTATATCCGTAATCAAGCCCAAAAAAGCTTTTCCACATATACTCTTCGTCTTTTAAGATGTTTATTTCCCCCACCGACCAATTTTCAAACACCAAGCCTTCGGAAATACCCCAATTCCCAAGGCCTGCGACCTCGTACTTTCTCCGATTACTTTGCTTCATTCGTTCAAAAACCGCAAGGTCGGTACGGTCTAAAAACTCATTACACAAATAGTTTGTAGAAAAGGTTTCTACATAAGGATAAGTAACATCAAAAAAGCGCTTTTTAAGCCAATGCGTTTCACTCCACGGGTTAAAAGTAAGTGTGGTTTGCTTGTAATAAGGAGCAGGTATCTTACCCCTTGGAACCGAAAGGTCTAATTTATCAAAATCACTTTCATTCCCAATTTCAAAGGCTTCTTCTATCCAAACATAGTTTAAATATCCCTTTGAAACGGTGGTAGATGCAAGCTTTAGAACATCGTCAAAACCGCGAAAAAGAATTTTTTGACCTGTTGGTTTGTAAACCATTTCTAAAGGGGATACGGTATTACTCCAATACTCAGATACTCCAAGTCTTTCCTGTGCCCATTTCAGTTGTGAAAAGGTACTGTCGCGGTGTGTGTTCATCACCTGCCTTACAACTAAAAGATTACTCTTTTCCTCTTTCATTAACCTGTAAATAAAGTTAAGCGCAGTGGTGGTAGATTTTTTGGAACCCTTACCGCCTTTAAGCACGCGGTAGCGCTTTTTACAGTTCCAAAATTTTTCGTAGCCTTGTCCGACAATAGCCGAAATCTTAATCTCGGATGTCGTCAACAATAATCACCGCCTTACAGTCCGAAGACTTCTCATCGGTTTTTTCGCTTACGATAGAACGAAGCTCCTTTATAGCTGATAGGTCCCCTGCGGCCGCTTTCTTATAAAGAGCTATCATAACGGCTGTTTTTCTGGTGGGACTTTTTACACAAAAGCCCTCTTCTCTTAAAGAGAGTGTCTCTTCCACAGATAGCTTTTCGTTAAGTATGGTTTTTAGGGTTTTATAAAGTAGCTTATCATTTTCCTTCATAGCGAATTCCTCCTGTCAGCACACTAATAATACACAAAACCCTACCGACATTCACCGACATCTTTTATTTTAAACAGCTTTTTTCTCCCAAAAAACACAAAAACCGCTTGGTTAAAGCGGCTTTTAAAAAGCTATATTCTCTTAAATTTTCTATAAAAGCAGAAAAAACGGCTCATACAGAGCCGTTTTCTTATTTTTTATACTACTTTTCCGTTTTTGATTTTATAGGTCTTACCGTCGATTTTCTTTTTTCCTGAATAACTGAAATCAATCTTTCCGCTTTTTACATAAAAGCGTTTGCCTTTATATTTTACAATAGCCGTATCCTTACACCATTTGCCATTCTTTATATAAAACCATTTACCCTTATATTTAGTAAGTGTTTTTATAGAACTATCCCACTTACCACTCTTAATATAATACCAATAACCATTTACCTT
>JAFQOJ010000028.1 GCA_017403265.1 Clostridia bacterium | reverse complement strand
ACCTTTATAGCTAACTATTACATTATTAACTGTTTTATCCCAAACGCCGTTTTTTACATAAAACCATACGCCTTTATATTTAACAAGCGTAGATTTTTTCACCTTGTAATCATTGTTATAATAATACCATTTGCCGTCTGTATCCTTTTTAAGTGTTTCAACAAATGACGGCAATACTTTAAGTTCTTTACACATGGCTTCAGGTTCTTCAAATGATTTATTGTAAATATCATACAATTCTGAACCCTTGACACAATAGACTACTGTATTACGTACGTCGGGAACATACTCCGGATACCATATAACAAATACGTCTTTCATGGAGGATTGATAATATGGTAACTGTACATTTTCAAAATATAATTCTTCAAGACCTTTTTTTGGAATAGAATTTATTCCCAATTTTTCCACATTTGGAGTAATTGTCAAAGATTTAAGCGTTTTTGCCTCTACAAAGGCGCCCTGAGTAATATACTTTACCGTACCTGGTACAACATATTTTTCACTTGCTTTATGTGTAGGATAGTAAACAAGCCTTACAACGTTCTTAGTAAAAAGTACCCCGTCTTTAGAAATATAATTTTCATTTTCGCTATCTACTATAATATTTTCAAGCTGACTTTCGCCTTCAAAAACCGCTCCATATACCGTATCTATACCTGCTTCCTTTTCATCTGTAGTATACTCGGGTACAGCTATTGATGTAATTTCTTTAGGAATTCTTACTGTTTTTACGGTATTAGAAAAAAAATAAAAATCTGCGATAGAGCTTATTTTATATCCCGGAAGTTTGGTTGGAATAGTTATATCTGTTTCATTTCCGCGATAACCGCAAACTGATATTGAAGTCGTAAACCCTGTATATGCGTAGTACCAATCACCCACATTTATTATTGTTGTTTTATCATAAATTCTTTCCCAATACACATCTGCCAACGCTTCATCTATAATAGTATATGAAAGTTCTTGAGCAGAAGCCGTAAATAACACGCTGAAGATAGAAAATAACATTAAAATTGCCATAAATAACGATAATAATTTTTTCATATAAAAACCTCCTTTAAAAGCTTTTCACCTTAATAATGCACGAAGTTATATTTTTATTGCAAAATTTTCAAAAATATTTCGGCAATATAAAAAGCCCCTGCGCAAATGTCTTACGCAGAAGCTTTAAAGTCTTATATTTTATTTTTTAAATATCCGTTTTTATCAAATTTATACTTTTTACCTCCTATTTTCTTTGTGCCGGTTACCATATAGCCCTTTGAATTGAAATAACGCTTTTTAGAGCCAAATTTCTTCCAACCCTTATATACATACCCTGCGCTCTTTTTTTCTACAAAGTAGTAATACTTACCGCTTATTTTCTTAAGCCCTAAGGTACGGTAGCCGCTTTTGGTATTTAAATAATACTTTTTACCGCCTACGGTTAGCCAGCCTGTTTTCATTACACCCTTTTTATCGAAATAGCGGTAGTTTTTCGAAAACTTTTTCCAACCCGAACTGTATGCATACCCTGCGCTGTTTTTTTCCACAAAGTAGTAATACTTACCGCTAATTTTCTTAAGCCCTAAGGTACGGTAGCCGCTTTTGGTATTTAAATAATACTTTTTACCGCCTACGGTTAGCCAGCCTGTTTTCATAACACCCTTTTTATCGAAATAGCGGTAATTTTTCGAGAACTTTTTCCAACCGCCAGTGTACGCATAACCTGCACTTTTGCTTTCTTCAAAGTAGTAATATTTACCGCTTATTTTCTTAATACCTAAGGTACGGTAGCCGCTTTTAGTATTTAAATAATACTTTTTGCTGCCAACAGTGAGCCAGCCTGTTTTCATAACGCCGTTTTTATCAAAATAGCGGTAATTATAGCTGCCGTCTGAAAGTGTATATTTTTTCCAAGCGCCGTTTTTCTTTCCGCGGTTATAAATTACACCGTTTGTCTTGATGCCGTAATATTTTCCGTTTATTTTTACAGGGCTATAATTATCATCCTTACCCCTAACCATTACACCGGTATTCACATCAAAATATCTTGGATAACCATTAGCAATCTTAAAGCCTGTGTACATCACACCGTTTGTATCAAAATAGCGCACATCCCCACCCTTAATGGGTTCGTATTTGTATGTATAGGAGCCATTTGTAAAGCTATAGGTAGCAGCCTTAACAAGACCGCCCGAGAAAATATAATACTTTTTACCGTCTATGGTATAAACACCCTCAGTTGCACCGTTTTCGGTAATATAATACTTATAACTCTTAATCTTTGTACCGTCGCCGCCTGCGAGTGTTACAAGACCGCTTAACTGCTTAGTACCCTTATAAATTTTTATTTTGTCATTATTTACAATAGCGTGAAAATCTTGGGTCTCATCCCCCACTAAATAAACAGGACCATACATAGAGGCATTTTTACAAGCAGTATAATACATTCTGTATTTACTGTCTTTATAAACCTTATTACTGTTTAATGCATAAGAATATTTAGGGGTAACCGCCTTTAGAAAAAGTTCAGTTGAAGAAGTGGAAAGTGCATGGTGGCTAAGCTTTAAAACATCAGCATCAAGAGTATTAGTACCTTTATATTTTTCTACCAAAGCCGCTTCTTCTTCTTTTTCAATATCGCCTGCGGCTAAAAATGAAGTTTTACCGCACACAAACTTTATTACAAGCGAACGGTTATTTATATAATGGTCTAACTGCGCGCGGCTGTCATCAGGTTCGGGCTCAAAATCATCAGGAGTAACTGTTGATACAGGTCCTATTACCGAAGCCGCAGTCTCACCTACACTAAAAATATTCCCTACTGTAAGGTCAACTAATTCTACCTGAGGGTTGTTATCTTTAGCATATCGCTTTAAGGTTTCAAGCTTGCTTTGAATATAGCTATCATATGGAATCAATGCTGCATCAGGTAAATATAACTTATTGATTTTAATGTCGCTTTGGCTAAGACCCTCAAAACCGCCTGAATGGTCATAATGCAAGTGGGATATTAAAACATCCAATTCCGTAATATCATAGTAATTAAGCTTAGCAATAAGCTCATCCGTATTTTCTTGTACACCTGTATCTATAAGCAACCACTTGCCGCTTGATTCTAAAAGAGTTGCATCGCCCTCTTTGGTTAGATACACACCGTAAATGTTCATACTGTTATCGGTTGCAGTAGCAGCCGACACATTCACAACAAATACCGAGATAACGGTCAAAAAACTTAACAGTAAACAAATTGAGCTTTTAAATATTTTTTTCATTGCCCTCACTCCGTTTCATCTTCTTGATGTTTAACTTTAAAGCCGCCCTCGAACCCGTTTTCCAAGCTTGGAATTTTAATACTGTCTATAGCGTCCAAAAGGCTTTCGGTTTGTGTGATTTGCTCTTCGGCTCGCGGCTCTTCCGCTTCGCTTGATTTCCATTGCTTGAGTAAAATTTCACCCTCGGGATAAACATTTTCTTTTGTACCTTTTTGTTTGCTTATTAAGAAAACTGCGGTATATAATATCAGCAGTATTGCCGAGATACCCGTCACAAAAAGACCCGTTTTCAAACCTGGGGTAGTATAATTGAAACGAATTTCGCTTTCTCCCGCAGGCACTAAAACCGCCATAAAGCCTTTGTTGACCTTTTCAATTTCGCAAGGCTCTCCGTTCACAGTAGCACTCCAGCCATCACTATAAGGGATAGAGAAAAATACAAGATTTTCTCTATCTCTTGTTACCTTTGCAGTAAACCCACGCTTATCGGTTTCAAAATAGTAAGCCGCCGTTTTTCTAAGCTTTGTACAGTCAAATACATAATTTTCATAATCAAAATAAAGTGATGTTTGGTCAGATGGATCATCCTCCCTTTCAGAAAGATCGGAAAGATTTTTTAGTATATGGCCGTATTTCACAATCTGCTCATCATTTAAAAGCATAGCCTTAAGCATTAGGTTTGGTCGGTCTTGCGAGGCGTAGCTATCGCAAAAATCCTCGCTCATATAATAGTCATATGAAAATCCGTACGGTACATAATTATCGTTTTGATAAATATAATATCCGCTTTGGGTATCAATATAGGTATAGCCTTCCATAGCGGTTTCATTTGTATCTTCATCAATAAAGCTGTCGCCGTCCACACGGTTAAGTAAATATTTAACCGATAAAAACGGCCTTATTGCATAATGGTCGGTATCAGGTCTGCTTGCAACGCTGCGCTCTACACCAATGTATTCATAATATTCCATAATTGAAGAAGGCACTACCGAATGAAATGCATTTATTCCCGAATAGCCTAAATACATAGCGGTATTATCTACACAGTCGTAGGTATCTATACGAAATTCGCTATCGTCCAGAAAATCAACTTCGCCTTCAATAAGGCTATCAATCATTACTTCCTTAATTTCGTATGAATGCGACCTTCCGCAAATTATAAACACATTGCCGTAAACAATAGAAATTATGGATACACAAACCAATGCCGTTTTATAAAACGCCTTAGGACTGCGTTTTAAAATCTTAATTAGCGAACCGAGTATTATAAGACCGATTATAGCAATAGCGGACGCTATAAAAAATCTTATTTTGTAGGTGTCGTCGTCACTTTGGGTATAAAGACCGTAAGTTATATTTCCGTCACTGTCTTTTTGCGGGAAAAAACCTATAACAAGACTCACTGCCACAGTTATACCGAAAACCCATTTAAAGCCGTAAGACCAGTCGGTTTGCGTTTCTTCTGTTAAAATAACAGTAGCCAAACACATAAGCAGTATCGGCATATAGAACCAACGCGCATAATAAGCATTATTAAAGGCATAGAAAGCGCTATTAAGTATCGGCACTAAAGCCATAAATATGCAAATACCTATTACCCGTTTAATCCAGCTGCCTGTTTTTTGCTTGAACCAAGCAAATACACCAACCATACTGAAAATAGGCAACCAACCGCCCAAGGAAGACCATTTAACCTCTGCACCTGGGAAAAATACCGGCCTTGCGGGGATATCTGGCGGAAAGAAAAAGCACTGTAATATGTTGGCGTAAATTTGCTCTTTGCCATACATTATGGCACCCCAACCCATAGAAAAATCGGTTATACGGCCGTTTCCTGTAATTGCTAAAATTGAGGGCAGTAATATAAACATTGAAAGCAATAACCCTAAAACCGCCTCTAAAGCTATATTTAAAAAATGTGAAAATCTTACTTTTATAGAGCCTGAACACAAGCGCACAAAGAAGTAAATAACCGCGAATACAACCATTCCGAAGAAGAAAAAGTAGTTAGAAATTGCGCACAGACAAACCGTTAAAGCAAAAACTACACGGCGGTTTTCAGTAATCAAGAGTTCTAACGATAAAAGTAATAGCGGAAAGAAAATTATTGCTTCGTGGAAGTGGTTAAAAAATATATTGTAAACCGAAAAACCCGAAAAAGCATATAATAAACCGCCTAAGCGCGCCGCTTCGGGAGTTCTTGTAAAACGGCGTATATAAAGGTATGCCGTAAGCGCAGCACAAGCAAACTTTAAAACTAAAAGCGGTCCCATTAAATACGGCACAAAGCTATTCGGGAAAATAAGGGTTATCCAAAAGAACGGACTTCCTAAAAGATAAAAGCTGTACGAGCCTATAAAATCCGCGCCTAAATCAGTACCGAAATCCCAAAATATATTACCGCTTCTTATTGCCTCATGGCAGTTTTGATAAAACGGAATTTGCTGAACATTAAAGTCACCGTAAAGGGTAAAATATCCTTCACTCATAATCATATAAGGCACAAAAAAACAGGCCGCAGTAAACAGCGCCCATAAAAAAGTAGAAAGCGCTTTTTCCTTTTTTGGCTTAAGTGAAGCTGTCTTCAATTCGGAAAAAACCATTTTTTGCACCTCATTTATAAAATCTTCTATTGATATTATATCATTTGATGTTATAATAATCAATAAAGGAAGTGAAAAAATGAAAAAACATTTTTACGCCATGATGTCAAGAATGAAAAACATTTACCGTTGGGGACTAATGCGAAATACAAGGAACGAAAATTTAAGTGAACATTCGCTTGAAGTTGCCTTTATCGCACACGCCCTAGCGGTTATAAATAATGTCCGTTTAGGCGGTAATGTAAGCCCTGAAAAAACGGCGGTTTCAGGTATGTATCACGACACTACAGAAATTATTACAGGCGATATGCCCACCCCTATAAAATACTATAACTGCACTATAAAAAAGGCTTATAAGGATATTGAAAAGGTTGCCGAGCAGCGACTTTTGGATAATTTACCCGATGACTTTAAGGCGGAATTTACAAAGATATATAATCCCGATGCAAATATTGCCCGTCTTGTAAAGGCGGCTGATAAAATTTCGGCGCTTATAAAATGCATTGAAGAATCCAATATGGGCAACCGCGAATTTGCAGTTGCAGAAATTAGCACCCGTAAAGCAATCAGCGAGCTTGACTGCCCTGAAGCCAATATATTTATAGAAGAATTTTTAGACAGTTTTTCATTGTCACTTGATGAGCTTAATTAAAACTTGTAATAATATTAAACTTATGGTATAATTACAAAGATAATGATTGTAGTTTATCGAAGCGCTTTCGAGCGCTTCGATAAGCCACTTTTAAGTGGCTATAGCAAAATCAAATCGTATGAATTGATTTTGCACAACATTCATTGCAATGGATAAGGACAAATTTTCTTTGAAAATTTGTTGTAAAATCAAAGATTTTACATCGAAACATATATGTTTCGACTAACCTTAACTATTATAATCATTTAAAGGCGGAATACTTATGTCAGAGATTTTACAAACCCCACAAAAAAAGAAGGTTTTAAGTTGTATACAGCCAAGCGGTATGCTAACCCTTGGCAACTATTTAGGCGCGCTTAAAAATTGGTGCACTATGCAAGAGGAGTTTGACTGCACCTTTGCTGTAGCCGATTTACACGCTATAACTGTAAGACAAGACCCCACAAAGCTTCGCGCACAAATTTATTCCACCTACGCATTGCTTTTAGCTTTAGGTCTTGACCCCCAAAAAAATACAATTTTTATTCAGTCACACGTGCCCGAGCATGCCTGCCTTAGCTGGTTGCTTTCTTGCAATACACAGTTTGGTGAAATGTCTCGTATGACACAGTTTAAGGATAAATCGGCAAAGCATGCAAATAACGTAAATGTTGGTCTTTTCTCCTACCCTGTGCTTATGGCGGCTGATATTTTACTTTATAAGCCTGATTTAGTACCTGTAGGCGCCGACCAAAAACAGCACCTTGAAATCGCACGCGATATTGCTATTCGTTTTAATAATCTTTACGGCGATGTTTTCACAGTGCCCGATGCTTATATCCCCAAAACCGGCGCGCGTGTAATGTCACTGCAAGACCCTACTAAAAAAATGTCCAAATCGGACGAAAATCTCAACTCTTGGGTTGCTATTTTGGACTCCAAGGATGATATTATAAGAAAATTCAAGCGTGCCGTTACCGACTCTAATGCAAATGTTCATTTTTGTGAAGAGCAAGCGGGTATTTCTAACCTAATTACTATCTACTCGGCAGTTACAGGCAAATCTGTTGCCGAAATTGAGAAAGAGTTTAGCGGCAAAGGATACGGCGAATTTAAAATAGCAGTCGGTGAATCTGTTGCAGATACCCTAGCGCCCATAAAGGCCGCGTATGACGAAATTATTAAGGATAAAAAAGCCTTAGAAGTACTTTACAAGCAAGGCGCCGAAAAGGCTGAATATGTTGCCCGTAAAACCTACTTTAAGGCTATGAAAAAGGTTGGTTTCGTTTTATGATTTCCATTGTAGGAAATGATAAGTTAGCAGTTACGGTTGAAAATTTCATAAAAGCAAAGCGTATTCCACACGCTATTTTAATTGAAGGCGAATACGGCACAGGCAAGCACACCTTAGCAAGCTTTTTGACTAAAGCCATTCTTTGCGAAAGTGAGAATGCGCCCTGTCTTAGCTGTAAGCATTGCCACTTGGCAGATATTTCTTCCCACCCCGATATTACCGTAATTGCCCCCGAAGACGGTAAAAAAAATATTTCAGTATCGCAAATAAGGGATTTGCGAGACCAAACTATTGTTATACCGCACAGCGCTTTAAAACGCGTTTTCTTGATTGACTGCGCCGATACTATGAATCAAAGCGCCCAAAACGCACTTTTAAAGGTGTTAGAAGAACCGCCGAAAACGGTTATGTTTATTTTAATAGCCGAAAACAAATCTGCGTTGCTAAATACTATTATTTCACGTTGTGTTACATTATCACTCACAACACCCGAGCTTTCGGTAGCACTTGATTATATAAAATCTAAAACCAATTTTGAAGAAACGCTTATAAAGGAAGCTTTAACAAGCGAAAAAAACAATATTGGCAGAGCGCTTGATGTTCTAAACGGTGTTTTATCTCAAGGTAGCGAAAGTGATGCCAAAGCCTTTTTAAAAGCTGCTATCGATTGCGACCGATATACAATGCTTAAAATTGCTCTTCCCTATCAGAAAAGCCGCATCGATGCCGATAAATTTATTAAGGATTTAAAATTCTTGATAGCAAAAAAGATTAGACACTCCAAAAATTCGTATTTTTCAAAACCGCTACTTAGTATTTATGAAGAGCTTGGGGATTTTCAGTCTTCTCTTATCACCAATATAAACCTGAATCTGTTGTTCAGTAATTTAACTAGCTCTATGACAGAACATATACGGAGGAACAAATGACAGAAGTTGTATCAGTAAAATTTAAAGATACCGGTAAATCATACTACTTTGCCCCTGCAGGCAAAAAAGTGAAATTAGGCGACAAGGTAGTTGTTGAAACCCAAAACGGCAACGAGCTTGGCACCATTGCAGAGGAAACTCATAATGTAGAAGATGATGCACTTACCCTACCGCTTAAAAAGGTAATCCGTATTGCAACCGAAAAGGATTTAAAAAGAGTTGAAGATAATAAGAAAAAAGCTGACGAAGCATTTAAAATTTGCGAAGAGCTTATAGAAAATCATCAGCTTGATATGAAGCTTGTAGAGGTTGAATATTATTTTGATGGCGGTAAAATTGTATTTTTCTTTACTTCTGACGGACGTGTTGACTTCCGCGAGCTTGTAAAGGATTTAGCCGCACGCTTCCACACCCGTATTGAGCTACGCCAAATCGGTGTTCGTGACGAAGCAAAGATGCTAGGAGGTTTGGGTATATGCGGTCAGCCTTACTGTTGCAAACGCTTTTTAAACGATTTTGAATCGGTTTCTATTAAAATGGCAAAGGAGCAAGGCTTGTCGCTTAACCCCACTAAAATTTCGGGCAGCTGTGGCAGACTTATGTGTTGCCTTAAATATGAAGAGGATGCATATAGCTATTTAGCATCCATAACACCACGTGTTGGCAGTACAGTTAAAACTCCCGATGGTATAGGCACAGTTACAGATGTTAACCTTGTTACAGGCAACCTTTATGTAAAGCTTCTCGATAGCGAAGCTATGCCTATTAAATTCCATCGTGATAATGTTGAGTGTTTGCAATCGCCGAAAAAGGCTCAAAAGCCTAAAAATCAGCAATAATTTTACAATTTTTTCATTATAACAAATTTTACTTGATTTTTTAACCGTTTAGAGTTAGAATGTATAATAGTAAATCTACGGAGGTGTTTCTAAGATGGCTTATGTAATTTCCGATGCTTGCATTAGCTGCGGCGCTTGTGCTTCCGGTTGTCCGGTTGACGCTATTGCTGAAGGTGCAACTCAATACGAAATCAACGCTGACACATGCATTGACTGTGGCGCTTGCGCTGCTGGTTGTCCGGTTGACGCTATCTCTGAAGGCTAATCTCTACATAAAGAGAAACCTTGTGAACTAACGCCTTTACAGTTTGCTGTAAAGGTGTTTTTTCGACCTTTTTCACTTGACAAAGATGTTTTATAATGTATAATCAATGAAAGGAGTGATTTCCGTGGACAATTTAAAAACTATTACAACAAACAAAAAAGCCTTTCATGAATATTTTGTGGAAGAAAGCTTCGAATGCGGAATCGCCCTTTCGGGTACAGAGATTAAGTCTATAAGACAAGGCGGCGTTAATCTTAAGGATGCTTGGTGCAACATAGAAAACGGTGAAATGATAATAAAGCAAATGCATATTAGCCCCTATGACCACGGCAATAGGTTTAATAAGCCCCCCGCCCGTGACCGCAAACTGCTAATGCATAAGCGCGAAATTATGCGCTTGCTTGGCACTGTTAAGCAA
Source organism: Clostridia bacterium (assembly GCA_017403265.1). Lineage (GTDB taxonomy): Bacteria > Bacillota > Clostridia > Oscillospirales > Acutalibacteraceae > UBA737. The sequence goes on along the minus strand of JAFQOJ010000028.1, from coordinate 21,973 downwards.
GAAGGTATGGCACTTGTGCCACTATCCCTTTATTTTAAAGGCTCACTCGTTAAGGTGCAGTTAGGTCTTTGTAAAGGTAAAAAGCTTCACGATAAGCGCGAAACCGCCGCCAAGCGTGACGCTAACCGCGCTATTGACAGGGCAATGAAAGAACAAAACCGATAATCCAATTCGGAATTCGTAATGCGTAATTCATAATTATTTATATCCGTTTCGCATAAGCGAAACACATTAACTCTTCACTATTCTCTCTTCTCTTTTCACTAACAAAATTCATATAATGAATTTTGCATATATATGGGAGTGTAAAGGTTTCGACAGGGATTTTGAAGTACGGGAAGCGAGCAGCGGTGCGGTACCGCTAAAAAAACCGCATAAAAAATTAACTAACAACAATAAAGTTGCTTTAGCTGCCTAATTAGGCGGCTCGTCGAACCTTAGAGTACCACGGCTAAGGCAAGGCGTCATTTAGTGGTGAACGTGAACAAGAGGCTGTCTCTCCCCTTGTCATGAAGTAGAGACTACCAAGCAAAGCAGTCGGTCGCTTGACGGCTTTGTAAGGGAATGTAAATAGGCGACTGCGCTCGGAGAAGCCGTATGGATAGATTTTTGGACAGGAGTTCGATTCTCCTCACTTCCACCAGTCGAGAAGCTCGATACCCAATCCGTAATAAAGTCGTGTGCTAATCTTAAATTAGCGGCTCGACCGAAAGGTTCGGATTTGAGTGCTGAAGCTCCACCAGAAAAGGACTCTAATCGAGACACGATTAGAGTCCTTTTCAACGAAATAATCCCTTGCGGGATTTGCGAAATACATTTTGTATGTAAACACAGGGAGTTCTCCTCTGTGTTTTTTGGTCCTCTGTGTTTTTTATTCTTTTCTCTTTTAATTCGCTAAATATTTTTGTAGAAATATTTTTCAATATGTGATATATTAAAATAAAAAGCATAAGGTGGTGGTCTTTATGAATAAACAACATAAAATTTGTATTGTCGGCATGGGCGAATTTTCGGATTTCTTTATTCCGCTATTCAGAGATCATCCCGATGTTGCCGAAGTATCGATAGCAGACATTATGATGGACCGCTGCATTGCCGCGGGTAAAAAACACGGTATATCCCGTATGTTCTCATCTTTGGAGGATTTTTTGCTAAACGGCAAAGATATCGACTGCGTTGCAATTTTCACACAGCGGCAGTTACATGGCAGTATGGTTATCGACTGCCTAAAGGCAGGTAAGCATGTATATAGCGCCGTTCCAATGGCTACCAGTGAAGAGGATATTGCCAAAATTATTGAATTGGTCAAGGAAACAAGGCTTACATATATGGCAGGCGAAACCTGTTATTACTTCCCCTGCGCAATTTTCTGCCGTGAGCAATACCGTAAAGGTACTTTTGGTAAATTTGTTTACGGCGAAGCGCAGTATTATCACGATATGGCAACCTTCTATTATGCTTTTGCAGCATCGGGCGGTAAGGACTGGAAGCGTGTTGCAGGCATTCCGCCAATGTATTACGGCACACACTCCACCTCAATGATTCTTTCTGCAATCGACGAGCACGTTAAAAAGGTTTCTTGTATGGGTTATCGTGATAATCACGAAGACGGTGTATTTGGCGCGGGCAAAAACAATTGGGACAATCCCTTTTCAAATGAAACTGCGCTTATGGAAATGTCGGGTGGCGGTATCGCTCGTATTAACGAATTTCGCCGTGCCGGTATTCCCCACAAGCCTTCTTCATACATAACCTGTTTCTACGGTGATAAATGCGGTTACGAGGGCTCTGTTACACAGCATGTATTCATAAAGGGTACGGCTTCAGGTGTTAACGATACAAGAATTGATTATGTAAGCGATCTTCTTAACACAAATACATATACAAAGCTAAAGAACGAAAACGCATTTGATATTAACACATACCCTATTTCCGAGCCCGCACACCGCGGCTTTGCTCCTATTCACGATGTAGAAAGGCTTCCGCTTGCTTTTAGAAGTTGTCCTGATACTGTTCATTACAACTCTCACCCATTCCTTGTTGATGATTTTATGAGAGCAGTCGTCTCGGGTAAATTGCCGCCAAACAACGCTTGGGATTCGGCAAGATACACTTTGCCTGGTCTTGCCGCTCACCTTTCGGCTATGAAAGGCGGTATTCCTATGGAGGTTTCTGATTACGGCGATGCACCTGCCGACTGGGAAAAACTAACCTTTGAAAAGAAAGACTATTACGAAATTCTTAAATAAAATTCTTGCATTTTATGGCCTTAGAGATTACAATATAAACATAAACTTAAAGGGGGATTTTTCCTATGTTTAAAAAACTAGGTGTACAATTATATACCATCCGTGATTTTATGGACACTCCTGAAAATGTTCGCGCAAGCTTTAAGCGTCTTAAAAGCTTAGGCTACGACGAAGCTCAAACCGCAGGTAGTCAGATACCTTATGAAGAGTTCGCGGGTATCGCTAAAGAAGAAGGCATTGACATTATTGGCACACACGAAAACTTTGACAGAATGGTTAATGATTTTGATGAAGCCGTGCGCATCCAACAGCTTTTAGGCGCACGTTATATGGGCATTGGCGGCAGAGGACTTATGACCGAAGAAAAGGTTAATGAATTTATAATACAGGCTAATGAAATTGCCAAAAAGCTTGTCCCCTATGATATGAAGTTCACCTTCCATCACCACGGTCACGAGTTCATTAAATACAAAGACGGCAAAACCTATATGGATACTTTGGTAGAAGGTCTTGACAAGGAAAACATCTCTTTTTGTCTCGACACATATTGGATTCAAAACGGTGGCGCGGATGTACGTTATTGGATTGAGAAATTAAATAGCAGAGTGGACATACTTCATCTTAAGGATATGAAGAAATTACCTGTTGAGGGTCAATTGCAAGCCACACACTATGCCGCAATCGGTGAAGGCAATATGTGGTGGGAAGGCATTTTAGAGTCGGCAGAAAAAATCGGCGTTAAGCACTATGTTGTTGAGAAAGATTTTTCAAGCGACCCATTTGCAAGCCTTGAAAGCAGCTCGAACTTCTTACATAAGAATTTTATGAAATAATATATAAATTCTCACTAATTCCGCATCGGTTAGTGAGAATTTTTTATATTATTAAAATATTTTGTAAAAAAGGGTTGCATTTTATTTTTATAAGTGTATAATCAAGGTAGATTAAATATAGGTGGCGAGTATTTTGAAAACCAAAAGCCTTGATATGACCAAAGGTCCGTTATTCAAAAAAATAATTATCTATACAATACCTATAATATTATCAAACCTTTTGCAATTACTCTTTAACGCGGCTGATATAATCGTCGTAGGCCAGTACTGCGGAAGTTTAGCTGTTGCAGCCGTAGGTTCAAACGGCTCTCTTGTAAGTTTACTCGTCAATATTATGCTAGGTCTTTCTGTAGGTACCGGTATTATAACTGCACAGGGCATAGGCGCCAAAGATTTTAAAACAGTTAAAAAAACAGTCCACACTGCAATACCAACCGCACTTATCGTAGGCGGTGTATTGTCTGTTGTGGGTTTTTTCTTGTCGGGAGAAATTTTAAAGCTTATGGACTCTCCTACGGATGTACTTCCGCTTGCCACTACATATCTTAAAATTTATTTTCTTGGTGTAATTTCTAGCAGTGTTTATAATTTTGGCGCCGCAATTTTAAGGGCTGCAGGTGATACAAAATCACCTCTTATCTTCTTAACTATTTCCGGTGTTGTTAATATTTTACTAAACCTTTTATTTGTAATTGTTTTTAATATGGGTGTTTCGGGCGTAGCAATAGCCACTACCGCTTCACAAACCCTTTCGGCAATTTTAGTGGTAATCACTTTAATTAAGCGTACCGATTGCTGTCATCTTGATATTAGAAAAATGAAAATTTATAAAAATGAGCTTCTAAGAATTATACGTATAGGTGTACCGTCAAGTATACAAAGTTCAATGTTTTCTATATCAAATGTTCTTATTCAGTCTTCGGTAAACCTATTCGGTGCCGTTGCAGTTTCGGGTAATGCCGCCGCCGCTAATATTGAAGGCTTTGTATATACTTCTATGAACGCTTTCCATATGACCGCACTTAACTTTACCGGTCAAAATATCGGCGCAGGTAAGTTCAAGCGTGTCAAAAAAGTACTTATAGAAAACCTTATTTGTGTAAGTGTTACGGGCATTGTTTTGGGTACACTCTCCTACATATTTGCAAAGCCTTTACTTTCTCTTTATATAACCGATTCGTCTGCCGCTATAAAAATTGGTGTTACAAGAATTGCCTGTGTTGGTCTTAACTATTTCCTTTGCGGCATTATGGATGTTATTGCAGGTGTTCTAAAAGGTTTGGGATCCACACTTTATTCAGCATTAATATCTATTATAGGCGTTTGCGCTTTCAGATTGTTTTGGATTTTTACAATCTTCAGAATAGAAGAATATCACAACCTTAAATGCTTGTTTATTTCTTACCCAATTTCCTGGATTATTACAAGCGCCGCATACATCTTAGCATACTTTATAGTGTTAAAATCAATAAAAAAGCGATTCAAAACTAATAAAACAACAGTCGAACCCGAACCGCAAAATAGCACAACATAAAAATATACAAAAAATGCTTTCTTAACAAAGAAAGCATTTTCTATTTTACATTATTTTAACATTTTTAAACTCTATTTTTGCAATATCAGGTTTTGTAGTTATTTTTATAGGAAGCCCCGTTGCGCCAAACTCCAGCTTATACTCAAAATCATTATTTACACCCTCAAAATAAAATACATCATCGCGTTCATAAACTTTTGTATTATCCTTTGAAAGTACTTCATACAAAAGGCTTGCTACCGAATTTTCAAAAACTATTTTATCGCTGACATACTCTATTTCATTAAAATTTACCGAAACACCGTTTTTAGAAAAAACAAACTTTAGCCCTTCAATTTCGGTAGGATAGGTAAATGCAACCGTCATATCGCCGTTCTTTTGAATATCGCAATCACATTCATAGCTTTCATTGTAATATGTAGCATTGGCTGAAAATGTAATCCCCGTTTTTAACGGGGTTATTTTGGTTTGGCTTTTGCAACCACAAAGTAAAAGTAACACTAATATAACCGAAAAGACACGTTTCAAATAATCACCTTAATTATAATGATTGTAGTTTGTCGAAGCGCTTTAAAGCGTTTCGACAAGCCGATTTTATCGGCTTGTGCACAATTTAATTTTAATAAATTGCGCACAACATTCATTACAATGGGTATAGTCAAATTTTCTTCGAAAATTTGCATGGAAATCGGAGATTTCATGTCAAAACAGTAAATTTCATTTACTGTTTTGACTAACTATAACCATTATAAGGCTTCGATTATATCACTAGGCAGTAATGCCCTTTCCCCTTTAATGCTTGCAACCTTATCAGCAGTAGCGCTGTGAATATAAACTGCAGCTTTAACTGCCGTCAAAGGCTCTAACCCTTGCGCTAGATAAGAAACGGTTATTCCTGCTAAAACATCCCCGCTACCGCCTGTAGCAAGTCCGTTATTACCGCAAATGTTAAAGTAAACTTCACCGTATGGAGTTGCAATAAGTGTATTAGCGCCCTTTAGCGCTACAATACAGTTATATTCTTTGGCAAAATTCACCGCAGTATTTACGCGGTTTTCTTCAACCTGCGATACCGAAATACCGCAAAGACGCGCCATTTCTGCAGGATGGGGCGTTAAAATAATCGGAGCGTTAGTTTTCTTTAATACATTTATATTCGAAACCAACGCATTTATTCCATCTGCATCAATAACTGTAGGAATTTTTGTGTTTTCTACAAGTCTTTTTACAAGCCTTGCTGTTTGATTATTGTTACCGATACCGCATCCAATAAGCACCGCATTCGCCTTTTCTAAGGCTTTTTGTAAATTTATATTTCCTTTAAAACCACCCTTTAGGGTTTGCTTTTCTATAACACAAACCGCTTCAGGCACCGCACAACTTAAAATTTTATAAATACTTTTCGGGATAATAGACTTTACAATCCCTACCCCGCTTCTAAGACAGGCACGTGCAGACAGAATTGCCGCCCCTGCCATACCGTAGCTACCGCAAACCAAAGCCGCTGTACCGAAAGTACCTTTGTGCGAGTTCTTTTTTCTTTGGGGTAAATCAGGCGCTTCAATGGTTTTATAAGTGTAATCGGTTGGCTTAACTCCAATATCCGCTACTACAGTTTTACCCGTAAAATCAGTTGCAGGTGGCAACATAAAGCAAGGCTTTAGCGCTATAAAGGTAACAGTTAAATCAGCATTTACGCATTCCCCTAAAATTTTACCGCTATCACTCTCTATCCCTGATGGAATATCAATAGCAACCCTATACGCGTTTTGGGAATTCATTTTTTTGATAATTTCTATAACGCCAATTTCAAGCGGACGGTTTAAGCCAATACCGAAAAGCGCATCAATAATAATATCATAACCATCATCAATATCGTTTTTAACTTTTATATCCGAAAGCAGCGAATAATAATGCTTTGCAGAATCGGTTATAGGCTCGCCCAAGGGGGTTACAACCGTAACGTCAACACCTTTATTTTTAAGGTTGCCCGCTATTACAAAGCCGTCACCACCGTTGTTTCCATTGCCGCATACTACTGCAATTTTTTTGTCATTAACATCTATATTTTCACATATAATCTTGTAAGCTGTATCCCCTGCGGTTTTCATAAGCTCTAAAAAAGAAAATGCGCCGCTATGGACGGCATTTTCCTCAGAGAGCCTGATAAGCTCCTTACTTAAAACATCCATACGGCACACACCTTACTTAAATAAACTGTTAGATATAAATTTAGGCAAATACTTAGCCACTACCGATTGCATTTTTTCATTCGGACTGAAAACAAGATTCATTTGCTTACCGTTTTTCTCATATACCAAAAGATATGCATTCGGGTCGGTTCGATTGCAAGCTATAACAATATTCTTAGAATCCGCACCTGCAAGTAGCCCGTCATTATAGGATTCCATTCTTGTAGTTTTTGAAATATCAAAGCTTAAAATACGTTGACGGCTTTGCTTATTCACAATTTTATCAACATCCATAGTGCCGTTAGTTATAATATACTCATATTCAACATTCAAAGTGCCCGAAAGCTTATAAGCACCGTAAAGTATACCCGCAATCAGCAAAAACATAAGACCGCCTAATATACCCGATAAAAGAAACACCATGCCGCAAAGCAATACTGCCAAAAGCCAAATGGCAATAACTGCCGCTATTTTTTTACCGCTTTTTCTAATTGAAACTATTTGCTCGAAAAAAGTATCCATATATTTACTCCAATGCTAAAATTTATATATTTATTATACAACAAAGTACTCCTACTTGCAATAAAAAATATTTTAGTATATAATAAATTAAGTGAGGTGTTAAAATGAAGCTTAAAAACGGTTATACACTTGTAGAAAAAGAGGACTATTTCACAGTATTAGCGCCTGATGGCAGTGAGATAAAATCCTTTAATTTAAACAAATATTCGGTCTTTTTGTGGAACTGTATTGAAAAGGAAAACCTTACAAGCACCGAGCTTTTAAACCGTCTGCTCGCCATTTTTCCTATTTCAACTGTCTTAGGCTTAGGTGAAATAGACACCTTTATTAAAAAATGTAAAGAAAACGGAATTTTAGAATAATGAAAGAACAAAATACCAAGGTCCTTTCGTGGATTTATAAAAGTTATAAAAAATTCACACCTAAAATCGCCATTGTCAGTTTATCTTCTGTTGCAATTTCGCTTTTATATATAGCTTTAGCATTTCTTTCAAAAAATGTGTTAGAGTTGGCAACCAATGACAGAAGCGGAAGCTTTACCTATTACATAATTGCTTTTGCGGTAATTATAATTTTACAGGTTGTGCTTTCTACAGTGTTGTCTTTGCTTAAAACATCTGTTTTGGGCAAATACACAATTGAACTCAGAGAAAGACTTTTTACGGTCTTAAACCGTAAAAAATATTCTGACACCAGAAACTACCACTCGGGCGATATTTTAAACCGATTTACCACAGACGTTGATGTTGTGGTTGCTAATACTGTATCCCTTATTCCTGATTTATGCTCAATACTAAGCAAAATCATAGGCGGTACGATAGCGCTAATGATACTCGAATGGCGAATCGCACTTTTAGTTTTGCTTTTTGGTATTATACTTCCTGCCATAGGTAGAATTATAAGTAAAAAGTATAAATACCTACATAAAGAATATGCTCGCACCGAAGGTGTTACACGCTCGTTTTTACAAGAATGCTTTGAAAATAGCATAATTTTAAAAACCTTTAAAAGCGAAGCACCCTTTAAAAACCGCTTAAAACGGTATATGAACGATAACTACCGCTTTAGGATTAAACGCGCCGTACTAACTGTAATTACTAATATAAGTATTTATTCTTTCTTCTCATTAGGATATTATGCAGTTTTAATTTGGGGCGCTATAGAAATAAAAAACGGAAATATATCTTTCGGTGTTTTGATGGCATTTTTACAGCTTATTTCTCAGCTTCGTGCCCCGCTTCAAAATATTTCGGGCATTTTGCCAAAATACTATGCTGCTATTGCTTCTGCCGAACGGCTTATAGAATTAGAAGAGTTAGACAACGAAGCCACAACACATACCGAAAAAATACCAGATTTTCAAAGTATTGTCGGTGAAAATATAACCTTTTACTACGATGATACGCCTGTTTTAAAAGACTTTAGTTTCAAAATAGAAAAAGGCAGTATGACCGCTATTGTCGGTACTTCGGGTATAGGCAAAAGCACCCTGTTTAAGCTGATTTTAGGTCTTTACAACACTAAAGGCGGAGATATTAAAATAAACGGCGAAACAAATGTAAGCGCCGCTACACGACCGCTTTTTGCATTTGTTCCGCAAGGCAATATGATTTTATCGGGCAGTATTCGTGATAACCTTACACTTTACAATCCCGATATACCTTTAAGCGAGATTATAAAAGCATGCAAAACCGCTAAAATTCACGATTATATTGCTTCATTAGAAGACGGCTACGACACTTTACTCACCGAACGCGGCGGCGGTTTGTCCGAAGGCCAGATACAACGCCTGGCAATCGCACGCGCACTCTTAGCCGATACACCCGTACTTTTATTAGACGAAGCTACAAGCGCACTTGATAAAGAAACCGAGCTTTCGCTTCTTTCAAATATCAAAGAGCTTAACAATAAAACCGTAATATTAGTAACCCACCGAAAAACAAGTATTGATTTTTGCGACAATATAATAGAAATTAAATAGTATAAAAACACCGCAGATTTTTTTAAATTTTTTAAATCCGCGGTGTTTTTACATAACTTTAATTTTTAATTAGTTAACTATAATCTGCTTACCTGCTAAAAGGCGTTCAAGGTTTTTGTGTATTTTATTATAGCTTGAAGAGCCTATTCTACCCATAGCTACACCGTCTATTTCATACTGATACCTTGTAGCGTTAATTTTTTTATACTCAATAACCGTAGGCTCTTTATTTTTATCTTCATACACAAAGGTCATTTTAAGCTCGGGTTTTTGTGTAGTGTTTTCCACCTCAAAATCCATACACTGCAAAGCGCTCAAAAATGCATAGTAGGATTGGAAGTAGGTGGAATTATAGGTTTTACCGTCACATTCGATTATATAGGTATTAACCGAATCTCCGTCTTCCTTAAGGGCAATACTGAAATCATAACTACCGTCTTTTGTTTCGATTTTTAAATTTTTCACATCGTTAATCGGTGTTATAAATATAGTTTTACTGTAAAAATCGGTTGTGGTGTAGCTTAAAAAGCCAAAATTCTCAGCATCAATCTTCTTAACATTTTTGCTATCATTACCAATTACAGCATAGTTACCGTCGCTTTGCTTCTTAAACTTGTAGGTGTAAACGAAATCTTCAAACCTTGCGCTAACCGAAAAATCAGGCTTATTAAAACCTAAATTTTCTATTGTTTCAGGTTTTATATCGTAAGAATATGCACCTATTACATCAAACCCTTGAGAAAAAAGTGCTAGCATTTGGCTTCCGTTCTCAGCATTTCTCTTAACAGGCTTTGATACATAGAAGGGTACATATCCGCCAAGATCCGATTCATTCATTTTAAGCTCTATATCTTGAGGGAAGTTTTTACCCGATATAGTAATGCTATCGACCTTTGAAACAACACCGTTTTCAATATAGGATTTATACTTATCGTCAAGTGTTATCGGTTTTTGAGATTCAGTAGAAGCAACATCAAATTCAGTAAATGTAAGCGATTCATCAAGCATATCACCTACAAGATAAATCTTATCATCTTTAGAAGTTCTTACATACACACCAGCGCTGTCAGGCGATTTATCTCCAACCGTTAATGTAAAGGTTTCACCATCGTTATCTGTAACCTTAACGGTAACTGCAGGCTTATCTAAACCGCAGTCCTTATCGGTTCTTGAAGTAATTTCGCGTATAGCCTCCATATTCACAGCATTATAAACAATACTCTGTAAGGCATCACTTGAAGTCATTTCTTTATCGTAGCCCTTTAAATACCAAAAAGTTTCACTAAGAGCTTCACCCGTAGCCTCATCCTCGGTTTCAACTAATTTAGAATAGATATTAAAACTGCCGTTTTTGTTTTTTACGGTAATTTCTTTAATATCAGAATCTTCATAATCCAAAACCGTAATTTCACTGTCGCCTGTTATTTTTTCTTCCTTTTCGGGAATAAGCTTTATTACGGCAACAGTGCCGCATATAAGAATTGCAACAACCAACAACAGCGATAAAGCCTTTAAAGAGCGTTTGCTGTTTTTGACTTTCTTCTTTTCGGTATGCGCAGTAGGGTCAGAAAAGACGGTAGAAAGTTCTTCGTTTTCTATTTTGTTTTCGTTATTAGGTAAATTATCCATTAAGCATTTCTTCTCCTAATGTATACAACTATTCCCGTAACAATGCAGGCTATGGGAAGTAATATCATAAATATCCATCTAACAGTATCAGCAGCAGTTTCTGTAACAGATGCAGCAAAGCTTTCTTCTGTTATAGTTTTAGTGACAAAGGATATACCTGTATCTTCTGCCAAAACTGCACGCTCTGCAACTGCAAAAGACATATTCTTGTTGCTTGTTTGTTCATATTCAGCAAGATCTGAAGAAATAAAGTCCACGCTAGAAAGCGCAATTACATTATTCTTGATCAGATTGCTGTTACTGTCATAAGCAGACCTTTGAGACTGAATAACAGAAGCATAAGAACCCTTTTCATATTCGTCCGCGCCGTTCCAAGAATTAGAAGTACCCTTAGGTGCTGCTACAACCGACGGACTTGTTGTGTAAAAGGTGGTAACCTTTTTATCGCCTTCTTCATTAAATGCAGGGCTTAAAGGTGTGTTAGAGCTTGTAATACAGTAATTCATACCGTTTATAATATCATCATCACTTGTCGGGAAAGTACCCATAAGAGTAGGTTTACCTTCTAAGTGGTAGTTAGAATCGGTTTCAAACAAAACGCCGTCTCCAACTTCTATTCCCCATTCTTCAAGGAAACCATAGAAATTATCCAAATAAGGTGCTGTAGCATCTGCTACAAATACAAAGCCCTTGCCGTATTTTTCGCCGTTATCTAGATAATCAGTAATACACTTAAGCTCGTCTTCTATAAAATCTCTGTTAGGTGCTACTAAAAAGATTGCATCATATTCATTAGAAATTTCGTTTACAATTGTATCATCTATAACATCAACAATATAGTTGTTGGTTTCTAAAAGCTCGCGGTAGCTTGCTGAAAAATCTTCCTTAGAGTGTCCTGTTAAAAAAGCAACCTTCTTTTGCTCATCGTTTACAACATAAGCAATCGCACTAGTAAGGGCGGTTTCTATATTATTACCTTCCACAGCAACGGTAGTATAACCGTAATACTGCTGCATAGATGTATCTTCGTATAATTTGTATATATCCTGATAGCCTACAATTTTATAACGCTCAGCACCGTCAAATTCACAGCTTACAATAATATCGCCGTAATGAAGTTCTTCGTTAGAATACTTAGACAAAATTTCAGAAAAAGATGAATCCTGAGTATCGTTAAACTCTACTTTGATTTTACTGTTATAGTTGTTATATTTTTCAATAAGGCTCATTGTTTGCTCATAATAATCGGTATACGCACCGGAATTATCGTTAACATTATATTCCTGTGCGTAATAGCCCATATAATTGCTATATTCCTCTTGCTTAGCGCAAACAGTTAATTTAACTTCCTTGTCAATGTTCTTAATAAACTTGATATTATCTTCGCTGATAGAGTTTACCTTATCGGCAGTCATATCATACACAAGCATAAATCGGTTTGACAAAGCCGAAAGAAGTATGTTAAATGCAATAATACCTATTAAAACTACTGCAGTAATTACAATTGCATATCCACCGCGTTTAAAAACCGCCTTGTTTTTAAAATCGGGTAATTTAAAGTTAAATTTGCGTTTTTCCTTAATCTCTTCGCCATTTAAAATTTCGGAATTTGTAAAATTCTTATCTTGCATTATAAAATACCCCCTTTAAGCCCATCTTCTCTTCTCAAGCGCACGCACACAAAGGAATAAAAATGCCACGGTAATGCTTAAGAAGTAAAACACATCGGGTAAAGAAAAATATTCTTGCCCAAAGTTTGCATACATATTGATAAATGCCATTTTTTCAAATATCTTAGATAACCAGTCAATTGTTATAATCTGAGAAAGCGAAGTCATATAAAGGGTTAAAAGGTTTATTACCAAAGTAAGTATAGCCGATATAACCGAGCTTTCTGTAAGACAGGAAATAAACATACCTATTGCAATTAAGGCGCTACCTAAAAGCAAAATACCTAAAAGTGCATAGAGATAGGTAAATACATTTACAGTAACATAGGTCATAATAATAATTTCAAAAATTATTGTAGGTACAAAGGCTATGGCATAAACCGCAAAAGCTGCAAAGAATTTGCCCAAAACCACTGCTGTAAGCTTTACAGGGGCGGTAAATAAGGCTTGGTCAACCTTTTGGCGACGGTCTTCACTCATAAGACGCATTGTAAGTATGGGAAGTAAAAATACCGCAACCGTAAGCATTTGGGAAATAACATATTCAACCTGCGGTGCGCCGTAAGAAAAAATATCCCAGAAGTTAAGACCTAGGAAGAAATAAAATGCAGCCAAAACAATATAGCCTATTGGAGTAGAAAAATAAGACTTAAATTCTCTTTTAAAAATTGCTAACATTATTCATTCTCCTCCTCTTCAACTTCAATTTCAGCTTGAATTTCAATTTCAGTTTCAGGCTCTGCATCATAGCCCAACAATTTTCTTGATTCTTCGTAAGTTTCGGCTTCGGTAAGTCTTAAGAATACCTGCTCTAAAGATAGTTTGTTAGAGTTAAGTGATAAAATACTCTTACCCCTTGAAACAACACGCTCAAATACAGCCTTACGTATATCGGTGTTGTCCTCAGGCTCTATAAGGAAGTCAAATGTTCCACCTTCCTTGCAACCCATCGACATAACCGATTTTACACCCTGCACAGTTTTTAAGGCTTCAAGCATATCGCTTTCGTTACATTCAATTCTTGCAACTAAAGCGTGGTCGTTTGACAGCTTGTCCGACAAGGTTTCAGGCAAATCGTCTGCGATAATTCTACCCTTGTTTATTATAATTACTCGCTTACATACTGCCTGAATCTCTGACAAAATATGTGACGAAAGAATAATGGTATGGTTTTTACCAAGGCGTGAAATCAGGTTTCTTATTTCTATAATCTGCTTGGGGTCCAAACCAACCGTTGGCTCGTCCAAAATAAGTATATCGGGGTTGCCGATAAGCGCCTGCGCAAAGCCCACACGCTGACGGTAACCTTTAGAAAGGTTTTTAATAAGACGGTTAGCCACATGGTCAATTTTTATAAGCTTCATAATTTCATCAATATGAGCTTTTTTAGGAAACTTAACCTTTTTTAAATCAAAAATAAAATTAAGGTACTCCCTAACCTTCATATCTATGTATAAGGGTGGAATTTCAGGAAGATAACCGATGCGCTTTTTGGCTTCTTCAGGGTTTTCCATAATATCAAATCCGTCTATTTTAACCTCACCGCTTGTGAGCGATAAATAGCCAGTTAAAATATTCATTATTGTAGATTTACCCGCACCGTTGGGACCTAAGAAACCTATAATCTCGCCTTTTTGAATGTTAAAGTTAACATCACTTACAGCAAGGTGGGTTCCGTACTTTTTAGTAAGGTTTTTTACCTCTACCATATCTAAACCTCCAAATGTATTCTTAAAAAAGTATAACATATATATAATACCATTTTTTAAATAAATTGTAAATAAAAAAATAAAGTTTTTTGATAGTTTAAATTCCCCTTGAAAATACTAATAAATTATGGTATAATTTAAAAAATAAAGCAATTAATAGGAGTGATAAAATTGAAAAAAATATTGCCTGTTTTTATTATTGTAATTTTACTTTTATTAACATCTTGCGCTCAAAATAAAAATCCCCTTTTTGATATTGAGGAAGATTATTACCATTCTTCAACCGATTTAAATATTACAACCGAAAAAGAAAATTATTCTTCCAATGATACAGTAATTCACTATACCATAACAAATGTTAGCGACCAAGAAAACGCTATTGCGGGCGATAGCCACTGTTTCACACTTCAAAAATTAGTGGACGGTAAGTGGCAACGGGTTGGAACAAAAGAAGAACACGCTTGGAATTCTATTGCATTAATTTTGCCGCCAAATGAATCCTCAACCCGTCAAATCGAACTTGAAAAATATTTTCACTTACCATTAGAAAAAGGCACTTACCGCATTGCAGTAGAACACCTACTTTCAAATACATTTGAAATATCATAATTAAAAAGTACGACCCTCGAAAGTATTACTCGAGGGTTTTGTTATACAAAAACAGCACCCACTTTCGTGAGTGCTGTAAATTTTGAAATAATACAGATTATCTCTTTGAGAATTGGGGTGCACGACGTGCGCCTTTGAGACCGTATTTCTTTCTTTCCTTCATTCTTGGGTCACGTGTTAAGAGACCTGCCTTCTTAAGTTCGCTGCGGAGTTCGCCATCAAACTGTAAAAGAGCACGAGAAATACCATGACGGATAGCACCGGCTTGACCGGTAACACCGCCACCTGCAACACGGCATACGATATCAAACTTATCAGCAGTACCTGTAAGATTTAAAGGCTGACGAACGATAAGTTTTAAGGTTTCAAGACCGAAGTAATCATCAATGTCTCTGTCATTGATAGTGATTTTACCGGTACCGTTGTAAACGCGAACACGAGCTACAGAAGACTTTCTTCTACCTGTGCCGTAAAAATAACTTTGTCCTTCAAACATTGTGCATTACTCCTTTCTTAAAATTCGTAAACTTCGGGTTTTTGAGCTACTTGCTTGTAGTCAGCACCAGCGTATACATGAAGTCTAGTTAAAGCCTTGCGGCCAATAGTAGTATCGGGAACCATACCTTTAACAGCAAGCTCCATAGCAAGTTCAGGACGGGTAGCCATAAGGGTAGCATACTTAACTTCCTTAAGACCGCCGATATAACCTGTATGACGGCGATAATACTTGTTTTGTAATTTGTTACCTGTTAAAACTGCCTTATCAGCATTGATAACTACAACGTGGTCACCGCAATCTACATGAGGGGTGAACTCAGGCTTAACCTTACCGCGAAGTAAATCTGCAACCTTAACGGCTGTGCGGCCAAGTGGTTTGCCAGCTGCGTCGATAATGTACCATTTACGCTGAATTTCAGCAGGTTTTGCCATAAATGTATTCATTTAAAAAACCTCCAAAAATTTGATAGTATGCAACAATCCTTTGTTGCTCAGCCTGAATATAATACCACAACAAAAAAAACTTGTCAACACATTTTTTCAATTTTTTCAATTTACACTCGCCATGCTCTCGTTTTCTCTCGTTTTCTCTCGTTTTCTATTGTTTTCTCTTGCGCGATTTTAAATTTAATATAAAAAAGCGGGCGCTAAACTGCCCACTTCCCAAGAAACATTAATAGTGAAAACCTAAAAGATAAGCCTTATAAAACCATATAAATAGCAATGCCGACAACAGCAACAATACAACTGCACTAGCTAAATGCAATATCGCCTTTGCTTTTCCGATCAATTTTAAAAACATCACAATATTTAAAATGGCACCTGCCAATGCCACTAAACCAATAATGGCTTGCATCGCAGGAAATATGTAATCAAAAAAATTTAAAATACTATTCATATTCTAACACCATTATATCTCAAACATTACTATATTTCTATAATTATATCATATATAAAATCTTAAGGCAATATATTTATAGAAAAAGAGCCGAAAACGGCTCTTTAAAAATTTTATAGATTTACCCTAACCCAAAGCTTACGCCAAGTGCCTTGTCCACCTTACCCATGGCTGAATTATCCAAAACTCCCATTCGTTCTTTAAGGCGTTTTTTATCAATAGTTCTTACCTGTTCTAACAAAACAATAGAATTTTTTGCAAGTCCGCAGTTTTCCGCCTCCACCGAAATATGTGTGGGAAGCTTGGTTTTATCTTGTTGGCTGGTAATTGCTGCCGCAATAACCGTAGGACTGTAACGGTTGCCAATATCGTTTTGAATTATAAGTACAGGTCGCACTCCGCCTTGCTCAGAGCCGATTACAGGGCTTAAATCTGCGTAATAAATTTCTCCGCGTTTAATATTCATAAACTTTTCACACTCCGATAATATTCTTGCCTAAATACATTTAATTTAATCACTAAATGTTCTACAATATATATTATGTGGAAAAATTTTTTCGGTTAGTAATTGGTGCAAGTTTTAATGCCCTGCCTAAAACGCGTAATTGAATTTTTTAAAAAAAGAACACAACTACGCGGATTGCGTATCAATACTCGCGGCTGGTGGGATTTACTTGTTGACATTAAAATATTTTAAAAGTATAATTTTATTGATATAAAAAGTTACAGAGGTGAAAATTATGCGCCGTTACAATATAAAAGGTATGAGCTGCGCCGCCTGCAGCGCAAGAGTAGAAAATGCAGTATCAGCGCTTTCGGGTGTGGATAGCTGCTCTGTTAGTTTGCTTACAAATTCTATGACAGTTGTGGGCAAAGCACAAGACAACGAGATTATAAGCGCTGTAGAAAAGGCAGGCTATAGCGTAGTAACAAGTCCTGACTCCGACTATGTTTTTAAGGATAACGAAACCCCCATATTAAAGCGCCGCCTTATTGCATCCTTAGGCTTTTTGGCACTACTCATGTATATTTCTATGGGGCATACAATGTGGCACCTCCCCCTACCTCAATTTTTAAGCAGTAGCCCTACCATAATAGCCTTTATTCAATTTGTTTTAACCGTTATTGTAATGGTAATAAATAAAAAATTTTTCATAAACGGCTTTTTGGGGTTAAAAAACAAAGCACCTAATATGGATACTCTTGTAGCCTTAGGCTCACTTTCGGGATTTGTTTACAGCACAGCAATGCTCGTTTTAATTATAAAGACAAATAGCACAGTATATTTACACGATTTATATTTTGAATCATCTGCTATGATTTTAGCGCTTATAACCTTAGGCAAAATGCTTGAAGCACGCGCCAAAGGTAAAACCACCAATGCGCTTAAAAGCCTTATGGATTTAGCCCCCAAAACCGCAACAGTCATCAGAAACGGTAATGAAATTACAATACCTTTAGAAGAAATTGTTATAGGCGATATTTTCACGGTAAAGCCTGGCGAAAGCATAGCGGTGGACGGTGTGGTTATTGAAGGCTTTAGCGCTGTAGACGAATCTATGCTTAACGGCGAAAGCATACCCGTAGAAAAAACTGTAAATAGCTATGTTTCAGGTGGCACAATAAACCGCTCAGGCTTTTTAAAATGTAAGGCATTAAAGGTTGGCGAAGATACCGCAATTGCACAAATAATTAAAACTGTAAGTGAAGCCGCCGCAACTAAAGCTCCTATAGCCAAAATTGCAGATAAGGTATCAGGTATGTTTGTGCCTATTGTTATCGGTATCGCTTTAGTTACTCTTGTTGTATGGCCTATACTAGGGCAGTCTATCGGCTTTTCTCTAGCTCGCGCAATTTCGGTTTTGGTTATAAGCTGCCCTTGTGCATTAGGCCTTGCAACCCCTGTAGCCATAATGGTAGGTAGCGGTAAGGGCGCTAAAAACGGCATCTTATTTAAAAACGCAACCGCTTTAGAAAGACTTGGCAAAGTAACTGCAATTGCATTAGATAAAACAGGAACTATAACTATGGGAATACCGTCGGTTACCGATATACTTCCGAACAATATATCCGAAACCGAGCTTTTAATGTATGCATACTCACTTGAAAAGCAAAGTGAGCACCCCTTAGCAAAAGCTATTGTAAATAAAGGCGAAAAAGACAATACCCAATTTTTTGTAATTTCCGATTTTAAAGCCGAAGCAGGTCACGGACTTTCTGCTATACTTGATAGCAAAATACTTAAAGGCGGTAATTCGGGATTTATTGGTGAATGTATACCCGAAAGCGCCTTTAAAACCGCCCAAAAGCTTGCAGATGAAGGTAAAACTCCCCTCTTCTTTTCACTCGGTGAAGAATTTTTAGGTATTATTGCAGTAGCTGACACCTTGAAGCATGAAAGTGCCGATGCGGTTAAAGAGTTGAAAAACTTAGGTATTTCTATTATAATGATAAGTGGTGACAATCTTCGTACCGCTAACGCTTTAGCAAATAAGGTTGGTATTCAAAAAGTTTATGCCGAAGTTTTACCAAGCGGTAAAGCGGAAATTGTGTCAAGCTTAAAGCAAACGGATGTTGTTGCAATGGTTGGCGACGGCATCAACGATGCCCCTGCCCTTACAAGCGCCGATATAGGCATTGCAATAGGTACAGGCACCGATGCCTCTATAGATGCGGCAGATACCGTACTTATGAAAAGCAGTCTTTTAGATGTAAGCGCCGCTATACGACTTTCGCGCGCCACACTCAGAATAATCCACCAAAATCTGTTTTGGGCGTTTGTTTATAACTGTATTGGCATACCCTTAGCGGCAGGTGTGTTTATAAATCTTTTTGGATGGCAGTTAAACCCCATGTTTGGTGCCGCCGCTATGAGTCTATCATCATTTTGCGTTGTTACAAACGCGCTAAGACTTAACTTTTTTAAGATATACAACAATAAAAATGACAAGAAAATAAAACATAAGGAGAAACAAAAAATGGATATTACTACAACCCTTAAAATTGAGGGTATGATGTGCCCACATTGTGAAGCGCGCGTAAAAAATATTTTGGAAGAAATAGACGGTGTTATCAGTGCCAATGTTAGCCACCAAAACGGTAGCGCTACAGTGAAAAGCAAAAAAGATGTTTATGAAGCTTTGAAATCTGCAGTAGAAAAAGCAGGATACAAAATAATAAAATAGGATGTGTTTTCATTGAAAAAAACAAAAAAACTTATTGCATTTTTATTAACACTTATTTTAATAATTGGCATTATCCCCCTTTCTGCATTTTCTGTTTCTGCCGAAACATATAAAATTGGCTTTATTTCGGGCAGTGGGGTAAATATACGCAAGAGTGCAACCACGAGCTCAGATATTGTTGCGAATGTTTCAAAATTAACTGTAAATGTGCTTGGAAGTAAAAAGGATTTAAACGGTGCTACAAAAACCGTAACCGATTCTGACGAAGAAACTAAGCCAGAAGTTTACACTTGGTATAATGTTTCATATACCAAGGATTCTAAAACCGTAAAGGGTTATGTGCGTGAAGATTTAATTAAGGTTAAGGAATATATCCTTGATTCCAATTTTAAAAAAGAGCTTTCTGCTTTTCCCGAAAGTTATCATGATGATTTAATGCTGTTACACGCTATATACCCTAATTGGAAGTTTGTAGCAGATAATGTACCTAATTCTTTTACCAATTCTGTCAAAGCACAGGACAGTAAATTCACAAAGCTGCTCACAGGCTCTACAAAAAACTCGTGGCGTTCTATGAGAGAGGGCTGCTACAATTGGAAAACCAATAAGTACATAACCACAGACGGTGGAAGATACGGTGCCTCAAGAGAAGTTATAGCATATTATATGGACCCTAGAAACTTCCTTAACGCAAACGATATTTACATTTATATGCAGCAGTCTTACGATTATAAAACCCAAACAGTTGCAGGTATAGAAAAAATAGTTAAGGGCACATTTTTAGATGCTACAGTAAGTAATAAAAACGATAAATATAACGGCAAGCGTTATGCGGCTGTTATAAGAAAAGCCGCAAGTGACGCTAATGTTAATGCCTATGTTCTGGCATCCACCATTATTCAGGAGCACGGCACTAAGGGAACTACCCTTACTAACGGCAAAGCCACTTATAAGGATAAAACTGTTTATAATTTCTTTAATTACGGCGCAAGCGGAACAACAAGCGAAGAAATTATAAAAAACGGCGCTAAGCACGCTTATAAGGAAGGTTGGCTCACCCCTACTGAATCAATTGCAGGCGGAGCAAAAAGCTACGCGTCAGGATATATTTCGGCAGGTCAGGATACATATTTTTATAAAAACTATAATGTTTTAAATCCTGATAAAATATGGCACCAATACGCGCAAAATGTTGCCGACTCGCAAAGCTCTGCGACAAGGCTCAGAACAACCTATAGCGACCTTTATACTATGTCCTTAACCTTCCGCATTCCAGTATATAAGTCCTTGCCGAGCAGTAAATCTAAGCTCCCCACAGTTAGCGATAAATACAACAACTACTATTTTGAAGAACTCTCCACAGATGGCATCTCCCCCGAGTTTAATCGCTATACTCTAAAATACAGTTTTACAGCGAACGGTAATAAAACAATTATTTACAAGCTACCCACAGGTGCAACCTATGTAGGTGAAAGCTCATATCCGTTGGTAAAAGGCGAAAATACAATTAAGCTTAATGTTAAATCCGAAACAGGCTATAAAAACACCTACACCCTTGTAATTAACTCTACAAAGGCAGGCAAACTAACAGTTCAGCAAAGCGGTGGAACGCTTATAAAAGAAAATGATAAAAAATGGTACTACTATATAGACGGTGTTAAAACTAACGCCACCACTCTTGTTAAATATAGCGGTAAATGGTTTTATGTTAAAAACGGTGTTTGGGATAATACCGCCAATACCCTTATAAAATATGCAGACAAATGGTTCTACATCAAAAACGGTAAATGGAGCAGCACTACCGACCTTATTAAATATAAAGGTATATGGTTTTATGTAAAGAACGGTAAATGGGATTCTTCTATAAACACCTTATTCAAGAAAAACGGCAAATGGTTTGCTATAAAATCAGGTAAATGGTATAAAGAAAAAGCAATAATTAAATATTCAGGCAAAAAGTTTTATGTAAATAAAGGCTTTGCTAAGCTCGATTATTCCGGTAAAGTTAAAATAAGCGGTAAGTCATATAAAATTAAAAACGGAAAAGTTGTATAAATGAAAATGGGTGTTATCAAGTTAAAATTCTTGAAAGCACCCATTGTTTTTAATTTTTAATATTATACTTAACTTTTTCAAAAAAGGCTTGATTATTTCAAAAGTATGTGGTATAATAATCGTCGGCGCTAAAGCAGTGCCTTATGCGCTGATAGCTCAGTTGGATAGAGCATCTGCCTTCTAAGCAGAGGGTCGGGGGTTCGAATCCCTTTCAGCGTGCCAATAAAGAAGTTATGACCTTTAGGTTGTGACTTCTTTATTTTTATATGGAGAAAGGGATTCGAACCCTGCGAAAAGGAAATCGTTACAATTTTACGCTCACCACACAAGTATAAAGACAGTCGTGAACAATTCGAATTAAGAACGCACAAACGTCTTATCGACATCTACTCAACAAACGCAAAGATTT
>JAFQOJ010000027.1 GCA_017403265.1 Clostridia bacterium | reverse complement strand
TGATGAATTGAAACATTATATAGATTATTACAACAATGAAAGAATTGCATTAAAACTAAAAGGAATGAGTCCAGTACAATACCGAACTCATTCACTAACAATTTAATTTTTAATTTTGTCTAAACTTTGGGGTTCACTTCATAATTGCCTTGCTTCTTGATTTTTTCTATAAATTTTTCACCTGCTTTGTGGGCTTGCATAGCTTTTTCGCTTTCTTCAAAGGTTGTGCCTTTTATTGCTCTAAGGCCTACCGAAAGGTCTTTTGGAAGAGTATAATTGGCAATTGCTGTTTTTTTATAAAACTCGTCACCCAATGGGGTGGGTTTTTCTGTAAAAATAGAAATATCTAAAGCATCGTCAAAATATTGGATTGCCTTTTGGTCTACAACATAAACCGAAACCGTTTCTTCGGAAGCAAGGATTGCCTGGATCTTAGAAAACATGGTAAATCGTGACGGGTCCTTGTTACTATCGTTGACGCTGCAATTTATAACATTGATATTTACTTCACCGTCTCCGTTAATGTCTTCCGCAAATTTTTCAAAATAATCGGCTATAGCTTGTGTTTGCGTATCTAACGCAGTTTCATACGCAAAATACAAAACCCCAAAATCATACTTAGGACGCGTTGCGCATTGGGTGACAGATACCGCCAAAACCGCAATTAAGAAGCCAGCCAAAATGGTATGAATTTTATAATGATACCAAAAATTATTTAGCTTTTCTCTAAAGGTTTTAGGAGTCACTGCCAATTCACTCGGTTTAGCTTGCGGTTGAAGTTCTCCCTGTTGCATTTTTTTTAGCTTTATATATTCTTCGCGCGCTCTACGCTGTTCTTCCATTATCTCGTTACGTTTTTCGCTCAAGTTAACACTTCCTTTTTGATTATCTTAACACAGTCGCCCCTTGTTTTCAAGTTTTTATAACAAAATTCACGGTTTGTTTAATTTTAACGCTTTTGGGTATACTAACAAAAAACTTAAAGGATATACTATGAAAATAAAAGAAAATGTTAGAATAGCCGTTATAGGCACCGCTATAGGTTTAGTAAACGGCATATTAGGTGCAGGAGGCGGTATGCTTGCAGTACCGCTTTTAAAGAAAATAGGATTCTCTCAAAAAGAAAGCCACACAAACGCTATTGCTATAATACTGCCTATAACAATCGTTTCTGCGGCTATATATTTATTCAAAGATTTTGTCGAAATTAAGGATTCGCTTATCTATATTCCTACAGGGCTTTTAGGGGCAGTTTTGGGCACATATATCCTTAAAAAAATCTCACCCAAATGGCTTAAGCGTATATTCAGTATACTAATGGTTTATGCAGGCGTGCGCCTGCTTATAAAGTGAATATTTCAGCCCTTTTAGCAGGGCTTTTTTCGGGAATACTCGGCAGTATGGGGCTTGGCGGCGGCGGAGTACTGATAATCTACCTATCCCTTTTTACCAATACAAAACAGCTTACCAGCCAAGGAATAAATCTGCTTTTCTTTGTACCTATAGGTATTCTTTCGATAATAATTTATTCTATAAAAAAACAAATCAAATGGAAAACAACTATTAAAATCGCCATTTTCGGTATTATTGGCGCCATTATAGGCATACTGCTTGCCGACGTTTTAGGCGGCGGCATTACCCGAAAGCTATTTGCAGGTCTTTTAATAATTATGGGTATTGGTGAAATTTTTAAAAAATCTAAATAAGCAGTTACTTAATATTACTACTTATTTTAATTTTCTATAAATTTCTATAATCTCTGCCCTTAAAGCCGCGTTTTCGGGAAGCTTTAAAACATTTTCGGTTTCAAGTAGTTTTTCTGCCTCTTTTTTGGTTTCGAGTAAAACCTGCTTATCGGCGAAAATATCAGCGATTTTAAATTCGGGTATACCGTGCTGACGGTTACCCAAAAAGTCACCCGGACCTCTAAGCTCTAAATCATAATCAGCAATTTTAAAGCCGTCAGAGTTGTTTTTAATTATATCAAGTCTTTTTTTAGTGTCGGAAGATTCACTATCCGATATTAAAATACAATCCGATTTATGCGCACCTCTGCCTATTCTACCACGTAACTGATGCAGCTGTGAAAGGCCAAAGCGCTCGGCATTTTCTATAAGCATTACTACCGCATTAGGCACATCAATACTTACCTCAATAACTGTAGTAGCAATAAGTAACTGTATATCTCCCGAAAAGAAGCGTGCCATTATATCTTCTTTTTCTTTAGCGGTCATTTTGCCGTGCAAAAGTCCTAAAGAATAACCAGCAAAAGCGCCGTCCTTTAAAGTATTATAATACTCAGTGGCCGAAGTAATATCAAGTCCGTCGTTATTTTCAACCAAAGGACATACAATATACCCCTGCCTACCCTCAGCCAAAAACTTCTTAATATAGTTATAAATCCGCTCTCTGTAGGTAGAGTCAACCGTATAAGTATCAATCTTTTGCCTACCCTTAGGATATTCGTCTATTACGCTAATATCAAGGTCACCGTAGAGTATATAGGCAAGCGTTTGAGGTATCGGTGTTGCCGACATAACAAGCTTATGTGGGTTAATTCCCTTATTCTCTAATTTATCGCGCTGTGCTGTGCCAAATCGGTGTTGTTCGTCAGTTATAACAAGTCCTAGGCTTTGGAACTCAACATCGTTTACAATAAGCGCGTGAGTACCTATAATAACATCAATTTGTCCGCTTTTAAGATTTTGCTTAATTTCACTCTTTTGCTTTTTAGTAAGCGAGCCTGTAAGCAAAGCACACCGTATACCCGTATTTTCAGTAATGGATAAAAAGGTTTTGTAATGCTGCTCTGCTAAAATTTCGGTTGGTGCCATTAGTGCTGACTGATAGCCGTTTTTAGCAGCAATATAACATAGCGCTGCCGCAACAACAGTTTTACCGCTGCCAACATCGCCTTGAACAAGGCGGGACATCGGTTTTCCCAAGCACATATCAACAAGGCACTCACCCACTACCCTTCTTTGAGCATCGGTTAAAGAAAAGTTTAATTTATTTTGAAATTCGTCAAAATAATTTTTCTTTATAACACATCCGCTTTTTGTGTGAGTTTTAAGCTTTATAACATTAAGCGCTACCTGAAGACAAAACAACTCTTCAAAAACAAGCCTCTTTTTAGCTCTTTCAAACGATTCACGGCTTTTTGGAAAATGTATATTTTGAAGTGCGTAGTTAATATCGCAAAGGTTGTTTCTTTTTCGTATATCATCGCTTAAAATCTCAGGTATTTCCACTGTACTAAGAGCGGTTTTTATAAGCTTTTGCAAGGTCGCCGATGTCATATTTTTACTTGCATTATAAATAGGTTCTAAACCGTTATAACCCACTTCTTTAATAAGCGGTGAATTCATTTGCTTAAAGAAATCCCCGTCAAACTTGCCATAAAAAAGGTATTTGCGCCCTGTATTCAGCTTGTTAGCTAAATAGTACTGATTAAAAAGACTTACAGTAAAACGGAAGCCGCTACTGTCTTCTGCCATAAATTTATAAATTTTAACGCCGCGCTTGGTTTCAAAGGTTTCTATCGGAGTTACAATAGTCGCCTTAACACAAATATTTTCAAAATACGGTGCAGTTTTGACTGGTGTTATTTCAGTCCAGTCAAGGTACCGTCTTGGAAAACAGCGCAAAAGGGCACCGACTGTGTCGATGCCCTTAGATTTTAAAATTTCAGCTCTTCTAGCACCGACACCCTTTAAAAATTGAATATCAGTATTAGCTGTCATTTTTCGCACTCCTATTCTACCGAAAGGATATAATAATAAATCGGTTGACCGCCGTTGATAAAGGTAATTTCACACTTGGAACCAAATTTTTCATTTATCTGTGCTTGGATGCTTTCAGCCTGAGCTTCTGTAACATCTTCGCCATAAATAACGGTTATAAACTCGCTATCGGATTTAACCATTTTCTTGAGTAGCTTTAACACACTCTTTTCAAGGTCGGTATCGGTAAAGGTAACCTTACCGCCTAAAAGTGCCATTATTTCGCCCTGCTTAATCTTAAAGCCGTCAAAATCAGCGTCGCGCGCTGCAAATGTAACCTGACCTGTAGCCACACGCTCGGTAGCCTTTTGCATTTCGATAGCGTTAGCATTATCGTCACTATCGGGGTCAAAGCTTAACATTGCCGATATTCCTTGAGGTATAGTTCTTGTATGTATAACTATAACCTTACGGGTGCTTATCGGAATAGCCTGCTCAGCCGCCATAATAATGTTTTTATTGTTAGGCAATACAAAAACAGTTTCAGCGGGTGTGCTTTCAATAGCCTTTAATATATCGTCGGTACTCGGGTTCATTGTCTGTCCACCCGAAACAATAGTATCAACACCTAAATCGCAGAACAATTCTTCTAAACCGTTACCTGCGCAAACCGATACAAAACCGTAGGGCTTTGTGGGTTCTACTGGGGTAAAGGTTTCGGTTCTGTCAGCGCTTTTTGCCGGCTTTTTCTTAGCTTCTTGAGCATCGTGTTTCTGTCTTTCGTGTTGGTCACGCATATTTTCAATCTTAAGGTGTACCAACTGACCGAAGGTAAGCGCATTTTCAATAGCATTACCTGGGTGATCTGTATGAACGTGCACCTTAATTATTTCGTCATCATCAACCACAACTACACAGTCACCGATAGTTTCTAAGAACATTCTTAATTCGTTAGGTTCTTTAGAACATTCAGAGTCTCTGTTTACAATAAACTCTGTGCAGTAGGTAAAAGTGATTTCGGTTTCAAATTCGCCTGCAGCATTAAAGGATTCAGACTCGCTTTCAGACTCACTTTCAGCATTTGCGGCACCTTTAATAATAACACCGTCTTTAAATACTGAAAGCATACCTTCAAGTATAATAACAAAGCCGCGTCCGCCCGCATCAACTACACCTGCCTTTTTTAAAACAGGAAGTAATTCTGGGGTTTCATCCAATGCTTTTTTAGCGCCCTCAATAGCGTATTCAAAAATTGCCAACTCATCTTTGCCCTGTGTAAAGGCTTCAGCAGCGTATTCGCTTGCTACTCTGGCTACTGTTAAAATTGTACCCTCGGTAGGCTTCATAACAGCCTTATAAGCCGCCTCAACACCAAATGCAAAAGCATTTTTAAGGTTTTCAGAGGTTAAATATTCGTCATTTCCGATACCCTTTGCAAAGCCACGGAAAAGTAACGATGTAATAACACCCGAGTTGCCGCGTGCACCGCGAAGTAATGCCGAAGAATTAACCGATGCCACCTTGCTTGCAGTTTCGCCGCTTAATTTTTCAAGCTCACGAGCCGCATTTGAAAGTGTCATAGACATATTCGTACCTGTATCGCCATCGGGCACAGGGAAAATGTTAAGGTCATCAACTGCTTTGCGGTGATTAGCAATATTATTTGCCGCAGAAATCCACGCATCACGCAATAAGTCACCGTTTATCAAAATCTTACACTCCTTTTAAATAAAGACAGAGAATTACTATTCTTTAATGTCGTCAATCTTTACGATTACTTTGTCAACCTTAATGCCGGTTGCTTCTTTAACTACATAAGTAACCTTTTCGGTTATACTTTCGGCGATAGCGCTAATGTTCATACCATAGCTTACTACAATATGAAGCTCAACCGAAATAGAATCTGTATTACCTATAACCTTAATACCGGTTTCAACCTTTTCTTCTTTAGAAAATTTGTTGAATACAAACTGCTTGCTGGAACTCGGAACCATACCTACAACACCGAAGCAGGAAATAACTTCGTTGCCAATTAGCTTCGAAAGATATTGTTCCGATAAAACTATTTTACCCAATCTGGTTTCATAAGCTATCATAAAAACACTCCTAATTCTTCTTTATTTTATATGAGTCAATTGAAAAGTAAATATCACTTAAAGAAGCCATATTTAAGTTTTCAATGTTTTCATTACAGAAAAGCACGCCTGTGCGATAACAAACCGGAATAAACGGCATATCGTTTTGAAGGGTTACCGCAACATCGCTAATAGAGTTTTTACCTTTATAAAAATTCTTTATAACCTTAGCACAGGTAAGGGTTTTGCTTTTTTTCTTTTTCTGATTTTCAGTGCCGCCTTTGACTTCTTCCTCTTTTTCAGTATCCTTTTTCGCTTGAGCCTTAATACCGTAAGCAGCAGAGCCACCCGCCAAAACCATTTCTGAAAAATCCATATTTTCGGTTATTTTAACTTCGCCTAAATATAAATCAAACTCACCATTTTTAAGGCGCCTTTTATATTCTTTAAATGAAGTCTTTACAACAGTGATTTTTATACCTTGCTTTTTAAGCTGGGAAGCTATAAGCTTTGCCGCCGCAACACGCGCCGAATTTTCCTTATTCACCAGTAAAGAAAAACTTAGCGGACTGTTGCCGTTACGGCGTACGCCATCACTATCCAATTTATTATAACCTATTTCTTCTAAATTCTCAACAGTTATTTGCGAATTTGCCGTAATTTGTATATTTTGAAGCGATTTAGTATCATCCCATAAAGGATTAAAAAATCCCGTACAACTCATTGCGTTGTTAAAATAAGCGTTTTTGGTAATCTCACTACGGTCTATACCGCTTGAAATTGCTTGCCTTAAATTTTCAAGCGCCAGTTTTTTATTTGCGTGGTTAACACCTATATACACTAAATTATTAAGGTTTATATTAGTTTTGGTGCCGCTCATTCTAGGGATTTCGCCATCAGAGATGTCGGTGAAATAGATATCTGTAGCGCCGATTTCAATATAATGGGTTATAGACTCCATATCTGGAGAATTTATAAGGTTAATCTTTTTTATACTGCTTTTTTTGGCAAAATAATGCTCGTTTAAGGTAAGGACGGTGTTATCCTTATTAAGCTTATACCTGCCAGCCCCCACAGGCGGAAATTTTACACTATCAGAGTCAGTTTTTTTATCACTACCCGACTTAATAACTGGAAAATCAAGCACATTTGCAAAATACGGGTCCTGCTTTTTAAGGGTGAATACCACCGTATTACTGTCTTTCACGCTTACCGATTCTACCATATAAAGCTTGTTTTTATATGATGTTTTAGATTTTTTTGCAAGCTTATAAGAATAAACCACATCATCTGCTGTGAGCTTGGTTCCATCCGAAAACTTAACACTTTTAAGCACTACAGTACAAATATCTTTAGAAATTTTAACACTCTTTGCAATACAGTTGTGCGGCTCAAAATCATCATCAGTCTTAACAAGCGGTTCGTACAGTAATTTACAAAGCTGGCGGTTAACCTCAGTTTTGGCGGTATACGGATTAAAGGTATCGGCCTTAGAATATAAAAGGGTTATACTGCCTTTATATTCCAACGTTTCGGTACCATTATTATCGCTCGGCTTTTTATTAGTTGCCATACTGTTTTTATCGCAACCGCAAAGTGTTAAAATCAAAGCAGCTGTAATTAAAAAAGCAATAACTTTTTTCATTCTTATTTCCTATCTATATATAAATTCTTTGGGCATTTACAGTTTTTCCAGTTGCTTCATCAACTTCAAAAATACATCCGTTCAGCATACAGTCGCCATTGGCAAGTTCAAATTTAGAAGTATCGTTGTTTTTTAGGCGGTTAATAATAATTTCCTTTTTGACTCCTAAAACCGAGTCAATAGGTCCTGTCATACCAATATCGGTAATATAGCCTGTGCCATCTTCCAAAATTTGCAAATCTGCAGTTTGTACATGGGTGTGAGTGCCAAACAAAGCCGAAATTTTACCGTCTAAATAAAGACCCAAGGCACGCTTTTCGCTTGTTGCTTCAGCGTGAAAATCAACGACTATAATATTTATTCCATCCGCCTTTGCCTTTTCTATAAGCTCATCAGCGGCTTTAAAAGGACAAGTAGCGCCTACGCGTTCAAGATAAATTTTACCGCTCAAGTTTATAACCGCAACCCGTGTTTTTCCAAAATCCACAACACAATAGCCTTTACCTATTTGACAGTCATTTAAATTATGCGGTCTTAAACAAAACTCGTTATTATCTAAATAATCGTATACTTCTTGCCTTCTTAAAGAGTGATTACCTCCGGTAACTACATCTGCGCCAAGTGAAAACAAATAATCGGCGCTACTTTGTGTAATACCATTACCATCGGCAGAGTTTTCACCATTTATTATAACCATATCTATACTATTTTCTTTTTTAAGTGTGGGTAAAATTTTGCGAACATATTGACAACCTATACTTCCGCAAACATCACCAACTGCTAATATTCGCATATTCCCCACCTCCAAAAGCAAATATATATTTATTATACCATAATTCAAGTTATAAAACAATAAAAAAATGCTCTCCAAAAGCATAAACTTTTGAAGAGCATAACTACTGAATTTAATTAGATTTCAGCGAAGTACTTAATTGTACGAACCATTTGGCTGGTGTAGCTGTTTTCGTTGTCATACCAAGAAACAACCTGTACTTCATAAAGGTCATCAGCAACCTTAGATACCATTGTCTGAGTAGCATCGAATAAAGAACCGAAACGCATACCGATAACATCAGAAGAAACGATTTGGTCTTCATTGTAGCCGAAAGATTCAGAAGCAGCAGCCTTCATAGCAGCATTGATGCCTTCCTTAGTAACATCTGTACCCTTAACAACAGCGGTAAGGATAGTAGTAGAACCGGTCGGAACAGGAACACGTTGAGCAGAGCCAATGAGCTTACCGTTGAGTTCAGGAATTACAAGACCGATAGCTTTAGCAGCACCTGTGCTGTTAGGAACGATGTTAGCAGCACCTGCGCGTGCACGGCGAAGGTCGCCCTTTCTGTGAGGACCGTCAAGAATCATTTGGTCACCGGTGTAAGCGTGGATTGTGCTCATAATACCGCTTTGAATGGGAGCATAGTCATTAAGAACCTTAGCCATAGGAGCTAAGCAGTTAGTGGTGCAAGAAGCAGCAGAAATGATGTTGTCTTCTTTAGTAAGAGTGTTTTCATTTACGCTGTAAACGATAGTGGGAAGATCGTTACCTGCCGGAGCAGAAATAACAACTTTCTTAGCACCTGCATCAATATGAGCCTGGCTCTTTTCTTTAGAGCAGTAGAAACCGGTGCATTCGAGAACTACGTCAACACCAAGCTCGCCCCAAGGAAGATCCTTAGCGTCTTTTTCAGCATAGATTTTGAGAGTTTTGCCATCTACAGTGATGGTACCAGCTTCGTCATCAGCAGCTACGGTGTGAAGATTTTCACCAATATAACCGCAGTATCCACCCTGTGCTGTATCGTACTTTAAAAGATTAGCAAGCATAGAGGGTTTTGTAAGGTCGTTAATAGCTACTACATCGTAACCTTCAGCGCCAAACATCTGACGAAATGCGAGACGACCAATGCGGCCGAATCCGTTAATTGCAACTTTAACCATTGGAATATACCTCCTAAAATTTTTACCATATTATTTTACTCTATTATTACATTTTTTTCAAGTACTTTGTAGATATTTTAACAATTTTTTTAATTTTTATATAAATTGGCATAATAAACTTGTATTTAGGAGGTTAAATATGTGATAATTGTGCCAAATTCCTTTGAAAGATATCTTGCAGCCTTGCGCTATTTTGTATCGCTTTCCATAGAAAAACACGGTGCACTCAAGCGCCATTTTGAAAATTTAAAAAAAATATATTTATGCGAAGCAATTTTAAATAGAAAAGCACTAAAAAGTGTTGATGTGAATAAGCTTACAAACAATATTTTAAATGCAGCCGAAAACCTAATCTACGGCGCTAAATTCAAAGTAGATATCAACGGAAATTTTCTTATAAACAAAGAGCTTTACAGCCTCCTATTGCTTGAGATTTTAAAAAAATATCCGCTTACAGTTTTTCTTGAAAACAATTTTTTATGTTTAAAATTTTCAGGCAAAATTATAAACTTGTCAACCGTTATATCAGCATTGAACGGATATTTTTTACACGAAATCAAGACTAACCAAAATATAATAGCTATACCTGTTAAAAAAACAAAACAAACGTCAGTTTATATTGAAAGTGAATGGGAATATCTTTTCGACAGCTTTTCTATTGTCAATTTAATCTTTAAATCATAACCACTAGTAAACTAGTGGTATGCACAGCCCCTATAAGGGGCGCCTACTGGCTAGGTCCCTAAAAGGGACCTCGAAAGTTTGGCATCGCATTACCATCTCAGGCAGCCGCTCACGTGCGGCTGTCTTTTTTTATGCCTACTTTCTCTTATCACCCGTAAACGGGTCTATGTATTCTTTTATACTCATCTGTTCGGCTGCAAAATCTTCTTCTAGTTGATTTTTGATA
>JAFQOJ010000005.1 GCA_017403265.1 Clostridia bacterium | reverse complement strand
CGGGAGCACAGAGCTTAGTAGCATCATCAGAGAAGCTATTACCGAATGCTAATACCTTAATGGTATCATCAGTTCTTTCTTGCTCATCAAAATCAATTATAGTTATTTCGCTTTGATCTTCAGCAACAGCAATCATAAGAGTATCAATATAAAGTGTATCGGTACTGTCATAAGGTTCAGAACCTGAATATTTAATTAGGATACCAAACTGCTCATAAGAATTTAAATCAGATATTTTAAAACGAAGTGTTGTATTTTTCCAATCGCCTGTACCGTATAAAATTTCCTTAGAAAAAAGTGCTTTTGCATTATCTTTTATAGTCTCGCCCTGACTTGGATTATATCCAACAATGGCAAGCTTGGTTAGTGCGCTTTGCTTTGCCGCGGTAGGTACTTTTAATTTCCAATCCATACTAAACTCATAGTATGTACTGGTATCAATGCCTTCTTTATTAATAGGAATAAAGAGATCATTCCACATTGCATAAACAGAAGCAGATTTCACACCCGTAGCAGCATCGTTGGTATCAAAACCAACTTTAGCCCAAGAGCTACGATTTGTGATAAGAGCTTCTAGCTCTGTTTGGGTGGTAGTTTCAAAGCCTTCATAGAAAATTGCATTGGAATGGTCAGGCTCGGGTTTTATTTTAGGAGCTGTTACGGTAAGGGTAACGTCTTTAATGTCGTACATCAAATCGTTTGCTGCCTGTTGTACTCTAAACTGTAAAACTACAACTGAGGCTTTGGTAGAACCTTCTGTTTCGGCTTCAGCTGTAAACTCAAGCGTTACCTTCTTCCAATCTTTAAAAGCATTATTAAGTGAAACATTGGAACCACCAACACAGCCGTAAAGGGAACTGGATTTAATATAACCGGTATCAGAATAACCAGTTCGTGTATGTGTGTTGTAGCCCTCAACATTCCAATAAAAGTTCATTTTGGCTCGACGAGATTTATTAGCATATAAGTTTCCATCTGCAAGCTTGTCTTTTACAGCTTCCCCTGCGGATACACCGTTTGTTTGATAGATTATACACTCTGGACTAAAGGGCTGAGTCCATGAAGTAGAATAGTCTGCAGACCCTTCAGGAATACGCATATAATAGGTAAGGGTGTATTTTTGCCCGGGTGTTAATTCAAACGATTTACTTCTAACGTAAGCTGACTTCATATCAGCAACGGTAAGACGTGCAAAATTGCCCGCTCCCTCAGTCTTGCTTTCAACCTGGCCGCTAACATACCAAGAAGTATTTGTTATATCTTTTTCAAAATCAGATTCAACTATAGTTTTGGTTTCTTCCTCCGCTAGTGTTGTAGCTGCACCAAGAGCGCCAAAGCAACTAAAGGTAAGAATAAGTGTTAGTAAAATTGCTAAAAGTTTTTTCATAATATCTCTCCCTTTTTATTTAAGTGGATAATCTTCGGGGAAGAAGGTATACATAAGCAAATGCTCAGCATCGGCATCGTTTACCTTGCCATCTCCGTTGAAATCGCACGCTTGACTAACCGGATAATCTTCTGGGAAGAAGGTATGCATAAGTAAATACTCAGCATCGGCATCGTTAACGCCGTATAATCCGTCAATATCGCCCTTTACTAAAGCATCATCGCTTGCGGCGCCGCCGTAAAGCTTCAAAGCCTCATGAGCGAAGTTTCTGAAGTTATTATCCTCTTCGGCGGTGATACCAACATTTACACCTGAAGTATTGCCTACGGTACCAATTGCCGACTGCAAATCAAAATTAGTTTTAAGCGCCGAAATACCTGTAAAGAATTCATACCAGGTAAGGGCGGCAATTACTCTACCCTTATCATCAAGGTGGAGGGTGTCGCGGTTGAAGTCGCTATCATAAACATCTCTTGCAAGCTTAATAGCCTCACCCGATGGAATGATAGGCATATTATATTCTTCAGATTTAGCAAGGAAGACTTCCTTAATTTTATTGTGCATACCTTCTTGTGAGCCATAGTCCCTAAGACCTGATTCGTTCTCCTCAGGGAATGCCCAAGTCATATGGAAAATAAGCTTGGCATTTGGGCAAAGCTCTTTAATGTATTTAATAAGCTCTGCAAGGTAGGGCTCAAAGCTGTTAATGTTACCGCTATTATTGCTTTGCTGTTGAATGGTAATATAATCCCAGTCTTTAGCGGTGAGCGCCTGATACAAGCTTACATTTGATTTATGGATTGTGCCCTGAGTGGTACGGTAATTAGCGGAATAATCAGTAGTACCGTTAAAGGTATTGATATAATGACGAATAAGTGTACAACCGCCAATAGAGCAATCTAACACACGAAGATCAACACCGTCGGCTTTTGCTATTTGGGGAATAAAGGTTGTGGCGTCATTAGAGAAGCTGTTACCTAACGCAAGAACATTAATGGTTTTACTTGTTTCGGGAGCAGCATTTAAATTAAGCGGAGTTTTTACAGTTGGATCTTCAACCTCTTTAAGAGCGATGTTATCAATATAAAGGGTATCTTCCTCTTGAGTATAAGGGGTAGATGATCCATATGAAATATAAATACCAAACTGCTCATAGGCATCAAAGTCAACGCTCTTGAAAAGTAAAGAGGTGTGAATCCAATTGCCTGTACCGATTAATTCTTCTAAAAATGCAAAAGCCTTGTAACTGCTTTTAAGGGCTTTGCCCTCACTTGGATTATAGCCTACAAAATACAGTTTAGAAATTTGGCGTTTTTTGGTGGCAAGATATTCATTCAGCTTCCAATCCATTGAAAATTCATAAATTTTGTTTTCTTCAAGCTTTTCTTTTTGGAATGGAATGAAAATATCCTGACTCATAGCGTATAAGGCTAAGGATTTTTCACCTGATACAGAATCAGATGTAACAATGCCTGAAGCATTTAAAACCCAGCTTGGATTTTTGGTTGCGCCCGAATAAACGGTTAAAATATCGGTAAAATCTGTAACGTCTTCAAAGTCTTCATAAAAACTGTCGCCTGTAAATTCGGGACCAACAGTTTCACCAGAACCGGAGTTAGGATTTGATTCTGTAATCTTAAAATCTCTAACAAGAAGCTTTAATCCGGGAATATTTTGATAAAGGTAAACACAAAGTGCAACGGTTTGCGCGCCTGAATTTTCAGCAGATGCAGTAGCAGTAAAGCTAAGGGAAACCTTTGTCCAATCAGAGAAAGTTTCTTCAGCCTTTGTGGTTGCTCCAAATTGTTCTTGGAAATGTCTGTAGTCATAAATAGAATACTGAGATCTGGTATAAATGCTATTACCTATATTCCAAGTACCAACAAAATCGTCACGACGCTTACCTTTATAAGCATATTCGTTTTGACCTTCTCTATGTCTATCGCCAACCTTGCCGTTTTCAATTTCAGCTTCATCAGGCTGATATAAGGCAAATTGAGGACTTAATGCATAGTACTTACCACCGGATAAAAAATAATATGTAGCAGTATCTTCAGGGACCTTCATTTCAAAAGAAATTTCATAATCCATTCCGGGAACAGCTTTAAATGCGGGGGATGCAACAGCCGCTGAAACGGATACACCACCCACCTTGCCGCTACCGGTTAATTCGGCGTAATCAGCAGCGCCATCTGAATTGCTATCTAACAGTTTAACGTAATCGCTAGACGGAAAAATAGCTACATTACCATCTGTTTCGCTAAAGTTAGACTGCGCTATAACCTTTGTTGTTTCTGTTTCTTCCTCTTTTTCTGTGGGAATATCTGTATCGAATTCACCGTCTGAAATACTTTTTATAAATGTTGAAAGTTCTTCAGCCATAGCCTCATGTCCTGCTACAGATGGATGGTTGTTTCCGCCGTCTACATTGTATGGAAGTTGAACTTCATATACACCGTATTTCGCACCGCCGAGTTCTTCAACTGCGGCTTTAACGTATTGAGTAGGCTCGGTTGCACACATACCGTGTGCCCAAACGATTTTAGCATTTGGATTTTTTTGGCGCATAAGTCTTATAAAATCTTTAAAAGCAACTACTAAATCATCGGTAGTTTTGCCATGCTTATCTAAGTTTCTGTAATCGTTAGTGCCAAGACCGATAACAACATAGTCAGGCTGACGGGCAAAATCATATTTTGTGTTTTTATCCTGTTTATAGCCAACATAATCATATATATCGCTCATGCTAACATTTTGACCGCCCCAATAAGCGCCAATACCTTGAACCGAAACAACAGACCAATCGGCATTAAGTTCACGTGCGGTTAAATATGTAAGAGACTGTGTAGAATCTTGATAAAGAGGGGCTTCAGCATAAATGGCCGGTGGTGGTGCACCGTTTTGGTCATTGACATCTTTAGTAAGCAGATTGCCATAGCCACCCCACTGTGATGCTCCAACAAATTCAATAAATTTATCACGATTTGCGGGAGCGGCTAATACTTCACCACCTAATGTGATGCTTTTTATACAAACTTTAGCCTGTTCAATTTCAGTTTGGCGATAAATTTCAAATGTGTGATTGCCGGTAGTTAAGTCCTCGGCAATTTTAACAGTAATTTCACCTAAGCTAGTAAGACGGCAAAAGTCACGTGCTTGCTTTACGCCATCCACTATAACGGTAAAATAACATCCACCATAATTATCTATGTTAGCTTGAGTAGTATATCTGAATTTATCAACTTGGAAGGTTACTGAAACATCACCACTGCAATAGGCGTTAAATTCAATACCTGTTGAAGTGTAGTGGGTATAAAGTCCGCCGTTTTGCAAAACGGTTCTGCCTTGAGTTTTGTATTTACCATCAAGTTCTGCTATGGTAAGTGTTTTTTCTGTTAAATCGTACATTGTTGCGTTTCCTTCTGCAAAAGCACTATAAGGTAGCGCGGTTGCAAACAACAAGCAGACGATTAACAAAATTGCTAACATTTTTTTCATAAATACACTCCTTTTTCTAATGGTAAAAATTAAAAAACGGATTTATGCATTTTATTACATACATTTTAACACTTTTTTTTAAAAAAATCAATAAAAAATTGTGATTTTATTTAAGGATTTTTAATTTCTTTACTCATTGGCATAAACCAAGCCTTTTTGTAAAGCGAAAAATTTAAAAACCATACCACGATCCGCAAATTGTGGTATTTTTTCGGGAAAATAATATTCTCCCCTACGTTTAAACACATATTTTCAGCACAAATCAAAGATTATTATATACACAAAAAATCGGCGCGAAACACGCCGATTTTTTTATAAACTATTTAGCTTGTAAACTGATTGGTTTATTCAGACCATTTTGCAACTATCTGTGCAAGTTTAACAAGATCGTAAAGATTTACGTTTCCATCTCCACTAATATCTAAATGGTCTTTGTCTAATTCATTAACAGCCTCATCCCAGTCTGCGAAATATTTTGCAAGTAAGGTTACGTCCTCAAGACTAGGGTTAACCTTCATATATATAGTAATCGCAGTCTTCAAGGTTTGAAGGTTTGGTAAAAGACCATCATTGTTAAGCTCTGCACGGAGTGCTTTTGCATTTTCGATAGCCTCGCCGCTATCTGCAGTAACTTCACCGATTGCAGCAATAGCCTTTTGAACTTCGTTTGCCTTTTTGTAGGTTGAAGCGGCAGTGTGTGCGGCTTCTTTCAAAGCAGCTGCTTCTTCAGCAGAGATTACAAGCTGGTCGCCTGTTGCTATAGATTTAGCATTTTCATTTACAGTAGCATAAGCGGAGGTTGTTAAATCAATTTTAGTATCTGCTGCAGAA
This sequence comes from Clostridia bacterium, assembly GCA_017403265.1. Taxonomy (GTDB): domain Bacteria; phylum Bacillota; class Clostridia; order Oscillospirales; family Acutalibacteraceae; genus UBA737. The sequence continues at coordinate 1,553 of JAFQOJ010000005.1, read as the reverse complement.
ATGCCTGTAAATACTTCAAACCAGGTAAGGGCTACACCTACACGGCCTATATTGCTAAGGTGGTAACCGTCACGGGTAAAGGAGCCTACATCACTGGTAGTTGAATCAATTTCAGATACGAACATATTGGTATCGGTTTCAGTACCTGTTCCATCGCTTATTAAAGGTCTTAAGCTTTGAATGGTTTCGCCTGTAGGGATAATTCTAACAAAATCATATTTTTCGGAATACTGTAAATAGGTATCAATAATAGCGTTGTACATATCTGTTTGAGAATTGTTGTACTTTTCATAGCCTTCTTTAGTGATACCGTCTTTATATGACCAGGTCATATGTAAAAGGATTTCAGCATTGGGGCAGTATTCTTTAAATTTACCGATAAGATACTCAAGGTATGGCTCAAAGGTTTCGGGATCACCGCTTAAGGTGCTAACCTGCTGAATGGTGATGTAATCCCAATCGTTAGCCATAAGAGCCTGCTCCATACTAATATTTTGGAAATTTTGTGTATTGGTTGCACTTTCATGAGGTGTGCGATAATAGAAGTTGTAAGTTGTAGCATTAGTAACTGCATTGTTGTAATGCTTGCTTAATGGACAACCGCCAATGTAGCAGTCAGCAACGCGAAGGTCAACGCCCTCGGCATTAGCAATCTGAGGAATGAAGGAGGTACCGTCCATTGAGAAGCTGTTACCAAAGACTAAAACCTTAATGGTATCCTCTGTTTCGCCTGTTTTATCTAAAGCAAGCTCGGTAACAATATCCTGATTATCAGAAACCTTAAGCATTAAGGTATCAATATAAAGGGTATCCTCAGCCGCGGTATAGGGGGTAGAAGTTTTATATAAAATATAAATACCAAATTGCTCATAAGCGGCAAATTTATCTTCGCTAATTTTAAAGTTAAAGGTTGCGGTTTCCCAGTTGCCTGTTCCCTTTAAGCTAGCCTTACCGCTTATATCGTAGTGATTATCTGCAAATGCGCCGTCATCAGGGTTATAGCCAACAACAAAAAGCTTTTCAATATTGCGTTTTTTAGTATCAGTGTACTCAAGCAGCTTCCAATCCATAGAGTAGGTGTAAACGGTATCTGCTTCTAATTTTGTTTTATCAAAGGGAATGTAAAGATGTTGATACATTCCGTATACAGAGCAAGATTTTAATCCTGTTGCGGCATCGCCAGAATTGGTTGCTATTTCAACAAAGCTTTGACCGCTCATAGCATTAACAACAGTCGAGGGATCCTCTAACTCTTCAAAGCCTTCATAGAAGATAGCATCGGTAGTATCAGGCTCGGGTTGAATTTTAGGAGCTGTTTCGGTAAGAGCAACGTCTTTAATATCGAACACAAAGTTATCAGTGCTCTTGTAATCGTGGAAGGTAAAAGCAAGTGCAGTAACCTGTGAGGTTTCACCTTCAGTTGCGGCGAGTGCTGTAAAATTAACGGTTACTTTGGTCCAATTTGCAAAAGCTTCATTTATATTAGCGTTTGTTGCACCTAAAACAGACTTGTGGTCTGAATAACCGAAATTAGAGAACTTATCTTTAGTTTT
>JAFQOJ010000026.1 GCA_017403265.1 Clostridia bacterium | reverse complement strand
TATGGCTCAAACTAAAGAACACCTTCTCCTCGCTCGTCAGGTTGGCGTTCCTTACATCGTAGTATTCATGAACAAGGTTGACCAGGTTGACGACGAAGAGCTTCTTGAACTCGTTGAAATGGAAATCCGTGAGACTCTCGACAGCTATGAATTCCCCGGCGATGATACTCCTATCATCAAGGGTTCTGCTCTTAAGGCTCTCGAAGCTCCCGACAATGCTGACGATGCTGCTTATGCTCCTATTAAGGAACTTATGGATGCTGTTGACAGCTACATCCCCACTCCTGACCGTAAGGCTGACCTTCCCTTCCTTATGCCTATCGAAGACGTTATGACTATTTCCGGTCGTGGTACCGTTGTTACCGGCCGTGTTGAACGTGGTCAGTTAAACGCTGGTGACGAAGTTGAAATCATCGGTCTTACCGAAGAACGCGCTAAGACTGTTGTTACTTCTATGGAAATGTTCCGTAAAACTCTTGACTACTGTGAAGCTGGCGATAACGTTGGTGCTCTTCTCCGCGGTATCGGCCGTGACGAAATCGAACGTGGTCAGGTTCTCTGCAAGCCCGGTTCTATCAACCCCCATACTAAGTTCCATGGTCAAGTTTATGTATTGACCAAGGAAGAAGGCGGTCGTCACACACCGTTTATGAACAACTATCGTCCTCAGTTCTATTTCAGAACTACAGACGTTACAGGTGTTATCACCCTTCCTGCAGGCACTGAAATGTGCATGCCTGGCGATAACGTAGAGATGGACGTTGAGCTTATCACTCCTATCGCTATTGAAGAAGGCTTACGTTTCGCTATCCGTGAAGGCGGCAGAACCGTAGGTTCAGGCGTTGTAACCGCTATCAACGACTAATTGTTAGCGTAAGGTTTAAAATGCTACAAACCCCGAAAGGTTATACCTTTCGGGGTTTTCTTTTATTAAAAAGCGGCTTGCGTAATGCAAACCGCTTTGTTTTTTATATTAGTGACTCCAATCAATAGCCTTACGGGCACTTGTTTTGCCTTCTGGCTTAATTTCTCCCGCTTTCATAAGCGAAATCTTAGTAAGGAATGGGCCTACAAGCTCATATACAAGCACTGAGAAAAGGGTGATATTTGCTACGATTATACCCTGTTCGCCTAAGGTTTCTGCTTTAAGCGCCATACCAAGTGCAACACCTGCCTGAGGGAAAAGAGTAATACCTAAATACTTAATAATATTACTATCACATTTTACTGCAGTAGAACTAAATCTTGCACCAAAATATTTGCCGATACAACGGAAAATTATATAAACCGCACCTACTACAACTATAACAACATCGGTGAATACTGATAACTCAAGCTCGCTACCGCTTATTACAAAGAATAGTATAAATAGCGGTGTTGTCCAGCGGTCTATACGGTCCATAAGCTCTTCCGAAAAATCACACACATTGCAAAATACTGTGCCAAGCATCATACATACGAGCAAAGATGAGAAAGAAATATGCACACCGTAAATTTTAAACTCAAGCATAGAGAGCGCAACGGTTAAGAATACAAAAGTAACTGACATTGAAAGGCGTTTGGAACGCGAATGGAAAAATCTTTCAAAATAGTTGAAGGCAAAGCCCATAACCGCGCCGAGTAGCAAAGAAAAAACAACCTCTAAAATGGGTTCCAGTATTACTGAAATAAGGCTTACTTCACCAGCCATAAGCGCTCTCGCTATACCGAACGATACCGCAAACAACACAAGACCAACCGCATCATCAAGCGCAACAATTGGTAGCAAAATATCAGTAACGGGGCCTTTTGCTTTATACTGCTTAACAACCATAAGCGTTGCCGCAGGCGCTGTAGCCGATGCAATAGCACCTAATATTATAGCGCTTGGAAGAGGTAGCTTGTCGGGTATTATGAAATGAAGCCCAATAAGCGCCGCATCCACAACAAGAGTTGTAAACACCGCCTGAAAAATACCTATAACGGTTGCCTGTTTACCTGTTTTTTTAAGCTGCGAAAGGCGGAACTCGTTACCTATTAAAAATGCAATAAATCCGAGCGCCGTTTCCGAGAGCAGACTATAGGTTTTAATATTGTCCATACTAACAAAGCCTAAACCTTCTATACCTAACGCACCTAAGCAATACGGCCCTATTAGGATACCTGCCACAAGGTAAGCGGTGACGGCGGGAAGCTTTACAAGCTTTGCCACACGCGACAACATCAGCCCTGCAAACATAGCAACCGATAAACTTAAAAGAATATTCATATATCTCACCAGGATTCTAAAAAACTATAGTATATTATACTCCTATTTCCTTGCAAATACAAGAGATTTTGTTTAAAAAAGCTTTTATTTATAACCAAAAATCTACTAAACTACTCGGAAAAATTTATATAAATTTTTTCAAAAAAGTATTGACAAATTTTGGTTTAGGTGATATTATATTTTAGCAGTTAGCGTATGCTAATTTATTTTATGCTCGTCAGTTAGTCTAAACTAACTGCAATTAACTTCAAGGTGATGGCAATGAATTTAACAAAAGCAAAAGAAGGTAAAGAATATATTATAAAAAGTATTCAAACCGATGATGAAGAGCTTGACGCCTTCCTATTCTCTTTAGGTTGTTATTCGGGTGAGCCTATTACCGTAGTCTCCCGCAAAAAAAGCGGTTGTGTGGTGTCGATTAAGGACAGTAGATACAATATCGACATCCAATTAGCTGAGGCTATTATTGTTGAATAAAACATATACGGCTGGCGACAGCCGATTGTTTTTTGAAAGTCAGTTAGCATAAGGTAACCTGATTGATGCGTGAAATTTTCCGGAGGAGAAATTATGAGAATTGCTTTAACAGGCAACCCTAACAGTGGTAAAACCACTATGTACAACGCGCTTACAGGCTCCAACGAAAAGGTTGGTAACTGGGCAGGCGTTACGGTTGATAAAAAGGAACATAGCATTAAAAAAAGTATTTTTTCTCACAGTGAAGAGCTTATTGCAGTAGACCTTCCCGGCGCTTACTCTATGTCACCCTTCACAAGTGAAGAAAGCATTACAAGCAGCTATGTTAAAAACGAAAAACCAGATGTTATTATAAACATTGTAGACGGCACCAACTTAAGCCGTAGCCTTTTCTTCACAACACAACTTTTAGAACTCGATATTCCCGTTGTTGTAGCGCTGAATAAATCTGACATTAACAAGAAAAAAGAAACAGTGATTGATGTCGCTGCTTTAAGCACAAGACTTGGCTGCCCCGTTATTGAAACCGTTTCCACTTCGGCAGACGGATTAAGCTTGGTTGTAAAAACTGCGGTTAAAGCCGCAGGAAAGAGTCAAACCGCGCCATACATTCAAGAGAATATAGACCTTACCGATAAAAAAGCGGTTGAAGCTGCCGACAGAAAGCGTTTTAGATTTGTAAATGCTGTTGTTGCAGAAGTTGAAATCCGTAAAGTTCGTACTAAAGATAAAAATATTGGCGATAAAATTGATGCCGTTCTTACAAACAAATGGCTCGGTATTCCTATTTTTGCAATTGTAATGTTCCTTGTTTTCCAAATTTCACAAGTTTGGGTAGGTCAACCGATAGCCGACCTTCTTGTAGCCTGGCTTGAAGCCTTACAAGGTTTAATTGGCGGAATTTTACAAGGTGCAACAACTAATGAATTTTTATATGCGCTTCTTATTGATGGTGTAATCGGCGGTGCAATTGCTGTTGTAGGTTTCTTACCGCTTGTTATGGTAATGTACTTCCTTATAGCATTACTCGAAGACTGCGGTTATATGTCCCGTGTTTCAGTAGTGCTTGACCCCATTTTTAAAAAGGTTGGGCTTTCAGGTAAATCGGTTATTCCGTTTGTTATAGGTATAGGCTGCGCTATCCCAGGTGTTATGGCAAGCCGTACAATCCGCAACGAGCGTGAACGCCGCGCTACTGCAATGCTCGCGCCCTTTATGCCCTGCGGTGCCAAAATCCCTGTAATTGCTCTATTTGCAGGTGCTTTCTTTGAGAATGCAGGTTGGGTAAGTACTACAATGTACCTTTCGGGTATTGTAATTATCTTCCTTAGTGCATTGCTTATTAACAAAATTACTGCACATAAGATTAGAAAATCCTTCTTTATTATAGAGCTTCCCGAATATAAAATCCCGTCTCTTTGGGGCGCATTTAAGTCTATGTGTTCTCGCGGTTGGGCTTACATAGTAAAAGCGGCTACAATTATTCTTCTGTGCAATACTGCAGTTCAAATTATGCAGTCATTCACTTGGAAACTTGTCCCTGCCAATGAAATTGCAAGCGATTCGATACTCGCATCGGTTGCAGGAGGATTTTCATATTTATTAATACCTGTTGTAGGTGTACTTTCTTGGCAGTTAGCAGCCGCGGCTGTTACAGGCTTCATTGCCAAAGAGAATGTCGTTGGTACATTAGCCGTTTGCTATGCCGCTACAAATCTTGTAAGAGCGGATATGGTCGGATTAAATAATGTGGGTGAAGCAGTTGCAATAACATCTGTTTCCGCTCTCGCTTACCTTATGTTCAACCTATTTACTCCACCCTGCTTTGCAGCAATCGGCGCTATGAACTCTGAAATGAAGAGCGCTAAATGGCTTTGGGGCGCTATAGGCTTCCAGCTTGGTGTTGGCTTTACAGTAGGTTATCTTGTTAATACTATAGGTACCCTTATTGTTGATGCCTCTAGGCTTCACATTGGCGGTGCTATAGGCGGCGGTATTGCTGTTGTAATATTTGTAGCAATACTCATATCCCTTTGCATCAGTGCAGAAAAAAAGCTTCAGGCAGAATATGCACTGAAAACTCAAAAAGAAAAGGTTAATGCTTAATTATGGAAAACTATATTATAACAGGCGTTCTTTTAATTATTATCGCCGCAGCAATAGTATATATTATAAAAGCTAAGAAGAGTGGCAAAAAATGCATTGGTTGTCCTTATGGCTCAACCTGCTCTAAAAATATTAGTAATTCTTCCTGTTGCTGCGGCGACCAAAAATACAACTAAAGCATTTTCTTTCTATCCATAGATTTACTAAAAAGAAAACCAACTTGATACTTTTCAAGTTGGTTTTCTTGATTTTTGACCAAAATTATTATATAATAATTTCGGTCTATCTAAACAGCAATTATTGTGAAGGAACTAATATGAAAGAATTTACTATAACTAAAAACGATGCAAGCCTTAGACTTGATAAATTTATTACCAAGGTCTGCCCTACGCTTCCTTCCTCACTTATGTTTAAGTATATTCGCACTAAGCGTATAAAGGTTAACGGCAAGCGTGCAGAAATAAGCACCCGACTAGCTGTTAATGATGTAGTATCGGCTTATATAAATGACGAATTTTTCACCTCAGTAACACCAAAGTACGATTTTTTATCAGCACCGACAAAATTTGACATTGTTTATGAAGATGAAAATATTTTGCTTGCCGATAAAAAGCAAGGGCTTTTGGTACACCCCGATAAAAACGAATACGGTGACACACTTATTGCCCGTATTCAACACTATTTATACGATAAAGGCGAATACAATCCGCAGGATGAAAATAGTTTTCGCCCTGCGCTTGCAAACCGTATTGACCGCAATACAGGCGGTATTGTTATTGCGGCTAAAAATGCCGAAGCCTTGCGTATTTTGTGTGATAAAATAAAAACGCGTGAAATTGACAAGCATTATCTCACAGTTGTTCACGGCGTACCACATAAAAAAAGTGCTGTTCTTGAAGGTTTTTTAGAAAAGAACGAAGAAAAAAACAAGGTTTATTTATCAAATAAAAAAACTGATACTAATAAGACCGTTAAAACAAAATACACTCTTCTTGAAAGCAAGAACAATCTATCTCTTTTAGAAGTGGAACTTCTTACAGGCAGAACTCATCAAATACGCGCCCACTTAGCTTCAATAGGATTTCCGCTTTTAGGTGACGGAAAGTACGGTAAGCTAAAGTATGATAAAAAAATGGGCTTTAATAAACAGGCTCTTTATTCGTATAAGCTTAGCTTTAACTTTAAAACCGATGCAGGTATTTTAAATTATCTAAATTGCAAAACCTTTATAGTCCAAGATGTTTGGTTTGTAAAAGAATGTTTTTCTAAGAATTATACCGATATTATCAATAAATCATAACCACTAGTAAACTAGTGGTATGCACAGCCCCTATAAGGGGCGCCTACTGGCTAGGTCCCTAAAAGGGACCTCGAAAGTTTGGCAACGCATTACCATCTCAGGCAGCCGCTCACGTGCGGCTGTCTTTTTTTA
>JAFQOJ010000025.1 GCA_017403265.1 Clostridia bacterium | reverse complement strand
TTTTCCTTTGTCACCCCGAGCGAAGCCGAGGGGTCTTATTTTAAAGATTTCTCACATTCGTTGGAAATGACAAACCAGTGTCATTTTGAGGAGTGAAACGCCAAAAGAATCTGTAATCCAAAAAGAACAGATTGCCACAGCTGACAAATCGGCTTCGCAATGACAGGGTGGGCGATTCACACTCTACAAATAATCTTTACAAATTAAATTGTTTAATATAGACGATTTCCTTTAACAATCGTTTTTAAAACATTAAAATTGCTATCGGTAATGATTATGTCGGCATCCTTGCCTTTATAGAGTGAGCCTTTGCGCTTATCTTCGCCGATAACCCTTGCCGCATTAAGACTTGCCGCGGCTACAATTTTAAAAAGCGGAATATTGGTATTATCGCGCATATTTTTAACCGCCTCGTTTAATTTTAATACACTGCCTGCAATAGTGCCGTCAGGTAACAGGCATTTAACTCCGTTTACTGTGATTTTCTGTCCGCCTAAGGTGTATTCACCGTCAGGCATACCGCCGCCGCGTGTGCTGTCTGTAATAAGCACAAGTTTTTCCTTTTTTAATTTATGAATAAGCGAAAAAAGGGTTTTGTGGATATGAAAAGTATCACAAATAAGCTCACACGAAGTATTGGTTGTAAGCGCCGCGCCTACAACACCTGGATTGCGGTGGTTTAGTCCGCTTTGTGCATTGAACAGGTGGGTGATATGCGTAGCTCCTGCGTCAATTCCTTCTAAAGCTTCTTCGTATGTTGCGTTACTGTGCCCTATTGCCACCTTAACTTTACAGCCTTTAACTATTTTTTTAATTTCGTCAATATTGCCTTCCATTTCCGGCGCAACTGTTGTGAGCGAAATAATATCAGCGTTATTTATAATAAATTGCGCATCAAGCGGTTTTATGTGTTCGCTTGCCTGAGCGCCCTTTTTTTCGGGGTTTATGAACGGACCTTCAAGGTTTACACCTAAAATTTCGGCGCCGTTCCAATTTTTACTTTCATTCTTTAGTGAGCGAACCGTAGAAAGCGCTTTGTTTATTTCGGGGGTACTTACCGTCATAGTAGTAGGGCACCACGAGGTTACGCCGTTTTTTATGATACCGTTAGCGATTTTTCTAATCCCATCGGCATCCCCGTCAGAAACATCGGCACCCAGGAAGCCGTGAATATGAATATCAATAAGTCCGGGGGAAACATATCCGCCGTTAGCATCTAAAATATCTGCACTTTCGGGCACGTTTTCTTGGTCGATTATATCTATGATTTTAGTGTCGTAAACTAACGCTTTGTTCTGTAAAATTTCATTGGGCAAAATAATTTTGCCGTTTACAATGTATTTCATACCGCTTTCCTTTAGTAAAGTTTTGTTTACATTGTACCATTTTAAAGTGTAGAATTCAAGGCTTTTAACAATTTTAAATGATTTGCTTTACATTTTTGTGACTTTTTGGTACAATAATATTAAATGAATATACTGTAGGTGATGTTATGTATTATTTAGGTATTGACCTCGGCGGAACAAACATAGCCGTAGGTCTTGTTGATGAGAATTTAAAAATTGTGTTTAAGGATAGCGTTCCCACAGGCGCATCACGTCCGATAGATGCAATTATGGACGATATGGCGGCTTTGTGTATATCTGTTGTAGAGCGTGCAGGCGTAAGCTTTTCGGAAGTTAAATCTGCAGGCATAGCTGCACCAGGCTCTATTGACCCTGCAAAGGGATATGTTTGTTATGCTAACAATATAAATTTGACAAACTACCCCATGGCAAATGAACTTATTAAACGCACACCTTTAACAAAGGTGTTTTTGGAAAACGATGCTAATGCAGCTGCTTTGGCTGAGGCTAGGGCGGGCGCCGGAAAAGGCGCTAAGGACGTTATTATGATTACCTTGGGCACCGGTGTTGGCGGCGGTATTGTAATAGACGGTAAGCTTTATTCGGGCTTCTCTTATTGCGGCGCAGAGCTTGGCCATACTGTAATTGAAATGGGTGGCAGAGCTTGTTCTTGCGGACGTAAGGGTTGTTTTGAAGCCTATAGCTCGGCTACAGGTCTTATCAATATGACCAAGGATGAAATGCAGGCTAATAAAGAGACTTCTATGTGGAAAATGGTGGATGGAGATCTCTCAAAGGTTAGCGGACGCACTGCTTTTAATGCCGCAAAAGAAGGCGATAAAGCAGGTCAAAAGGTTGTAGACGAGTATATTAAGTATCTTGCTTGCGGTCTTGCTAATATGATTAACATTTTCGATCCCGAGGTGCTTTGTATCGGCGGTGGCGTTTGCAATGAGGGCGATAACCTTTTAATTCCGCTTAAAAAGGAAATTTGGAAGGAAGTTTACGGCGCAGACACTAAGACAAAATTCACCGAAATTAAGATCGCCGAGCTTGGTAACGATGCCGGAATTATCGGTGCAGCAGTACTTGGGATTTAAGGAGGAAAATCTATGCCGACTTTAGACATTATGAAGTATTCGACCAAGGGTAAAAACCTACATTTAAGGGTTGCTAAAGGTCATTTTGCTACAAGCAACAGACATTCAAACTATTATATTGATGTTGTGTCTCAAAAATCACGCCTTACCGAAGCTAAGGCAGTAGCCGAAGAGCTTAGAAGTTATTTTTACTTCGATACTATTGTTGATACTATTCTTTGTCTTGACGGTACAGAGGTTATAGGTACTTGTCTTGCAGAAGGTCTTACAAAAGCTGATTTTGTTAATATGAATGCTCACCAAACCATTTACGTTGTAACACCTGAGCTTGTAAACGGTCAGCTACTTTTCAGAGATAACCTTGTTCCAATGATTAAGGATAAGCATGTTATGATACTTGCTGTTTCGGTATCATCAGGTAAAACCGTAGAAACCGCAGTTGACGCAGTAAAATATTATGGCGGTAAGGTTTCGGGTATTGCTTCAATTTTCTCAACTGTTGAGGAATGTGCAGGATTGCCTGTGCGCTCGGTATTTAATCCTAAGGATTTACCCGATTATCAAACCTACGCTCCAAACGAGTGCCCATTGTGTAAAGAGGGCCGAAAAATCGATGCGCTTATCAATAGCCACGGCTTCTCTAAGCTTTAAAATCGAAATATATAAAACTAGCTGTAGCGAGACTTCCTTAATGGAAGTCTCGCAGTTTTATTCGCTAAATGTAAGTTGTATTGTCTTCATTGGTTTATAAGCCAAAACACCTCTAAAACCGAAAGATTTAAATGACACCGTAGTCATAAGGTGATAATAACACTCCGACAAAGTTGGAATAAAACTTGAAAGACTATCCTTTCTTATGTATAATAGTTATAAGTGGTGATTATATGGAGCATAGGGAATACAAAAGAATAATTAGGAATTCAGATATCGCAATTTTGTTTATACACGGAATAGTAGGTACCCCAAACCATTTTAATGAATTTATTTCTTTAGTTCCAGAGTTTATATCGGTTTATAATATGCTCTTAGACGGTCACGGCAAGGGAGTTAAGGATTTTTCAAAAGCTTCGATGAAAAAATGGGAGTCACAAGTCACTTCTGTTGTTGAAGAATTATCTTTAACGCATAAGGAAATATATATTGTTGCACATTCTATGGGAACGTTATTGGCAATGGAGCAGGCTATTAAAAATAAAAAGATTAGCAAACTTTTTTTGGTTGCAGTACCATTGAGTTTAGCTTTAAAACCAAAAATGCCAATTAATTCGCTAAAGGTTTATTTTGATAAGATTCGTTTGGATGATTATGAAGCATTGGCAGCTAAAAAATGTTACGGTATTGGAAAAGACCGAAATCCCTTTCGGTATATTGGTTGGATACCAAGGTTTTTAGAGTTGTTTAAAAAAATTAGCCAAACCCGTAAAATTATAACGCTAATTGATACAGAGTGTAGTGTATATCAATCCGGTAATGATGAAATGGTTTCAAAACGGAGTATAAGATATTTAGAAAATAACCCGTACATTTCGGTAAAAATTCTTAAAAGTTCGGGGCATTACTATTATGATAAAAAGGATTGGGATTTTCTTTTATCTGAGTTTGAAAAAACAGTAACTATGAATACTTAATCTGCAATTAAGTATATTTAAAAGCGGACACTTGAATGCTTTGCAATTGTTAGGAGGAATGGCAATGAAAAAAAGACATATTGGTTTAGTGATTTTAAGCTTGATTTTAGTATGCGCAATGGCAGTTAACCTGACCGGTTGTACTATGACTGCCAAAGCGGAAGACTTGATGAAAGGCATAAAGCCCAATAATGTGAATGTTATAGATGACCTTAACTTACATAATGCCGATGTTACCGATTTTGCAATTCGTCTATTTAAAGCAAGTGAACAAGGCGGGGGAAATACGCTTGTTTCTCCATTGTCGGTGCTTCGCGCGTTGGCAATGACAGTAAACGGCGCCGAGAATGAAACTTTACAGCAAATGGAAAAGGTTTTGGGTATGAAAACCGAAGACCTTAATATGTATCTTTACAGTTATATGAAAAATTTACCGCAGGGTGACAAATACAAGTTAAAGCTTGCTAATTCTGTTTGGTTTACTCAAGCCGAGCGTTTTACAGTTGACAAGAATTTTTTACAGACCAATGCCGATTATTACGGAGCTGATATTTATAAAGCACCCTTTGATAATCGTACTTGTACAGATATAAACAATTGGGTGAAAGAAAAAACTGATGAGATGATTCCTGAAATTTTGAATGAAATTTCGCCTACTGCAGTTATGATTCTTGTGAATGCTCTTGCATTTGAAGCGGAATGGTCGGAAATTTATGAATACCATCAGGTTGAAGACGGAAAGTTTACTAAAGAAGACGGAACAAAGCAAGAGGCACAGTTTATGAACAGTACCGAAGATGTTTATCTTGAAGATGATAATGCAACAGGTTTCATAAAATATTATAAAGACGGCAAGTACGCTTTCGCCGCAATGCTTCCAAAAAAGGATGTAAGCGTATCTGATTATGTCGCCTCGCTTGACGGTAAAGCGCTTAACGCACTGCTTGCAAATCCGCAATACGCTACTGTTTATACTTCAATCCCTAAATTTGAAGCCGAGTATACGGTGGAAATGGCGGAGATCTTAAAGACTATGGGAATGCCGTTGGCGTTTGACTACAACAATGCGGAATTTTCATCGTTGGGCACATCTTCCAATGGAAATATTTTTATTGAAAAAGTGTATCACAAAACCTATATTTCTGTTGGCGAAAAGGGAACTAAGGCAGGAGCCGCTACGGCTGTCATAATGGAGAATTTTTTTGCTGAGCCACAGGAACCGAAGGAAGTTTACCTTGACAGACCGTTTGTTTATATGCTTATAGATTGTGAAAACAATATTCCGTTCTTTATCGGTACAATGATGAATGTTGAAAAGTAATTTGTTTCAACGGATACAATAAGAGGTGTATACCAATGATAAAGCTTCAATTAACCCAAAATAACACTCAGCAGTTTTTGGATGTAAAGGAAAATGAGACAGTACTGCTACCAAGACTTCAATATAAAGGCTGTTCCTTTTTGGGATGGAATATTTACAAGGGCTTAAACTATGGATTTATGAACATTTCAGCCGATAGGGATACCACTCTTTACAGTATTTTTACCGATGGGCCTGCATATATTTTACAGTCGCATTTTCGGGCTGTTCCCGAAGACAGTCACGACAAGCGCTGCCATTTTAGGCGCTATATTATTGATGTTTTTCTTGAAAACGCGGTGGCAAGCTGTGGCGAATTTAAAATAGAAAATGTTAATCACGTTCTTTATTATTTTGGCGATTTGCCTGTGCCTGATATTGAAACCGCAGTAAGTCACACAACCAAATGGCGCGGTGGTGCCTATAAAGATGTGGCTTATTTTACAACTTCCGATATAACGGTAAAATGGAAGAGTGAAAAACCGATTGATGCGAGCATTACTCGCCAAAAAATAGCAACGCTTATGCTCTGCTTTGGCAAATGGGGGATGAGTTATAATGAAATTGCAAAGCGTACCAGTGATGAAATTATAATTCCCGACCAAAGCTTTCAAGCTTTAGCCGACGGTGCCCCCGCCTGTGTTAGCGCAAATTTTTATAACGGCGCCCGATTAGAAGAAGAGCTTTCTGACAAAAATCCAGCAATGCTAACCGTTAAGGCACAAGAAGAACTGCTCAGTATTGATTTTGGAAAGCTTCTGACAAGGTTTGCCGTAATGGCAGATTCACATATCGGGATTCGGTATGAATGGGAGAATTACGATTGGCTTTACGGTGTGTTTGCGCATTTGGAAGCACTTCATAAAACCACTCCGTTTGATTTTGTACTAAGCCTTGGTGATAATATTGACGATGGGTATGCGGAAACTTACCAAACAGATTATGATATTTACCTTGATGTAATTAAAAAACTTACTATCTGTGACCCTATAAACCCGATTAAAAATAGGGAAACGGGTAAAATTCCGCATTATGAGCTTCAGGGAAATCACGATACATCAATGGATACCCGCTTTTTTAACAAAAAGCTTTGGTATAGTGAAAGTAGTGACGGCAAAAAGGTGGCATTTATTGCCTTTTCTACAAAATACGGCGGTTACCCTGCGGTTAATTTCTCGGTGGCGCACGAATATTCAAGCTATATGTCCTACGGAATAATTATTGATGAGATGCTTGAGTTTGTAGAGCAAGCAATTATAAAGGCAAAACAAGACGGTGCTGAGCAAATTGTTTTGTGTAATCATTTTGGTATTTCGCAAGCGCTTAGCGCTCCGATACTTCCCGAAACGGGACTTGGCAAGATAGAAAATCTTTGCAAAAAGTACGGTATTAAGCTATACCTTAACGGGCATGAGCACAACAGAAATTATAACTTGTATAAATACAATGGATTGTATGATTATGATGTGTCAATGACCTACGATAAATATGCAGTTTTCGAGCTGTATGAAAAATATGCAAAGGTTACGATATATAATACCGCCGATAATTCTTTAGAGAGAATTGATGTTATTGAGCTTTGCAAGGAGTAAAATTCGGCAAAGAAAGGGGGGGCAAATATGACTGCAAGCTATAACTTTAAAATTAAAGATGTATCTTTGGTTGTAGGCATTGATGACTCATATTCAAATATACTTAATTTTGAATCACGCGACGAGCATGTTTGCTCTATGATGCATCAGCACAGCCATTTGGGATGCGAGTTGTTTTTCGTTGAGGGGCAATCTCTTACCTTTTTTTATGAAGACAAAAAGACAGAGTATAATAACTGTATATTGTGTGTGCCGCCACATTTTAGCCATCTGTCTTTTCGCCGCAGTGGCTACAGATTTCTTTTCTATATTGAAAAGAATACTGAAAAGAACAACAGCGGTTTTGCAAGATTTATATATGACCTCCTCGAGAGCAAACAACCGCTAACATTCAAAATGGGCGCAGAGATAGCTGTATATCTTAAAGACCTTGAAAAGCTTATTTTCTTGGAACAAAGTGTGAATACCGAAATGGTGGTATGCGTTTTAAAGATGATTTTTTACAAGCTCTATAAATTGAACTGCGAAGACAGGGGAACAAAAGAAGCAAAAGCTTTTATCTCTGAAAAAAGTTATTTTATGGAAATAGATGAAATGATAAATAACTTTGGCAACGGTTTATCTATGCAGGCAATAGCTGATAATTTGTGCCTTAGTTTAAGGCAAGCGTCGCGAACGGTGCATAAATATTATAATAAATCACCGTCTGAACTATTATTAGAACGAAAATTGACTGTGGCTTGTCGGCTTTTGCAGTATACCGACAGTACGGTAGCGCAAATTGTAGAAAATCTGGACTTTTCATCTGAAAGCTATTTTTATTCTCAGTTTAAAAAAGCATACGGGTGTACCCCGAAAGAATATAAAAGCCAAAAAAACGGAACAGCCTAAACTGTTCCGTTTCTGTTATTTTTTACGCACAAACCAACGCATAGCATGTTTTGAATATGTTTTGCGAACCTTAAGGGTATATGGGTCATAAAACAATCCTGCAACATGACCGTCACTTCTTGCAATTGCCCAACCGAAGTCCCAATTACCTTTTTTATAGCTCATTGGAATTTGGGGGCGCACACGTACAAAAGGCCTTGTTTCAACAACCATAAAACCGGTTTCGCTGTAGTAGTAATGCGGGCCTGTTTCAATAAAAAGCTCGTGCTTTATTTTTTGAGTTTTATCGCACATACTGTCACATATTCCGCTGATTGCTACCTTAATTTCACATCCTGCGGTGGATGCTTCGTCAAGTGCTTGGGCAGATCCTGAAATAACATTGCCGTTTTCATCGTGAGCTAAAACCTCGGTCCAATCGTCCTGAACTAAGAAATTGTACGAATAAAAATCATAAATAAAGTTGCGGATATTTGAGTTTTTGCTGTCGTCCACCGAGTCGATATCGTGCATATGAATCATTGGTTTTTCATCTTTGTCGTTCTTAAATGGGTCAACAGGCGGCTCGTCGGTACATTCAATATATCCGTTGCCGTCAAGGTAGGGGCGTGCGCAGGCTTGAAGTCCGTTTTCGTTATACATAAAAAAGGACATAGACGCTCTGTCTCCAAAACGGTCGGGCAAGGTTACGGGCTGACGCAAGGTCATCATACCGCATGCCCATTTATCGTCAATAAGATATGTTGCGGGGAAATCCGAAACCTC
This sequence comes from Clostridia bacterium, assembly GCA_017403265.1. GTDB lineage: Bacteria > Bacillota > Clostridia > Oscillospirales > Acutalibacteraceae > UBA737. The sequence continues at coordinate 38,831 of JAFQOJ010000025.1, read as the reverse complement.
GCGAATCATTTCGTCGTTGTCTGATGCAGTGTCAATATGCTCGTTGTGCTTGAAGCTTGTGAAAATTCTAAGATTAGCGGCGTTTTTAATTGCCTTTCGTAATTCTTCGGGTGAACCGCCTACAATATTTCGGTGCATATCAAGTTCAAGAACCGATTTTGGCATATCAATCATTCCTTTTTAATAGTTTTTATATTAATTATAAGCAAAAGGTTTCTTCAGTGTAATACAAAAAAAGGACAAGTTATAAGAAAAGGTGTCTTTTTGTGGGAGTGATAAGCGGCTTATAAGCATTGACTTTTTTTGGTGCGGTGGTATAATAAATTTATCTGAAATATAGGAGAAAAAAGTTGTGAAAGATTGTACCATTAGCAAATATTCAACCGAAGCTTTAAAAATAATTGACGATTTTTTACCCGAAAAATTGTTTGACGCGCATATGCATATTTCGCACCTTAACACCGCTTCTTGCAGTTATACTACATTCCAAAATTATTATGATGATATCAAGGTGTATAGTAAAAATAGAATAGTGCGTTGTAACGGTATAGTTTTCCCGGAAGCCCAGCTTAAAAATCCTGCCGAAATGGATAACTCGGTTAAGTTTGTTTGCTCACAATTAGATAAATATACCGACAATGTTGCAGAAATAATGGTTTTGGCTACAGATACAGTTGCTGATATAGAAAAACGGCTTGTTCATAAAAATATTCGCGGTTTAAAATGTTATTGTATATATGCTAAAAGACCCGATAATATGTATGCCAACATAGAAGAATATTTGCCCGAAGCCGCGTGGGTAGTGGCTAATGAAAAGAAGCTTGCAATTACGCTTCATTTGGTAAAGGATGAAGCGCTTTCGCACCCGAATAATCTTAATTATATTATAAAAATGGCTAAAAAATATCCGGATGCGATATTGATTCTCGCGCACGCGGCGCGTGCCTTTGCGGCTTGGACAGTTTTTGATGTTGTTGACAAATTAGTGCCTTACGAAAATGTATGGTTTGATTTTTCAGCCATTTGTGAATCCCCCGCAATGCTTTATATTTTAAAAAAAATAGGTGCCAAGCGGTGTATGTGGGGCACAGATTATCCCATATGCTTGTTTGACGGCAAGGCGGTATCTATTGCTGATAAATTCCATTGGATACCAGCAGCTGATTTGAATTTTAACACCTGGAATATTATGACAGAAGGCTTTATGGCAATGCGGCAGACCGCAATCCTTGCCGACCTTAATAAAAGTCAGATTGAAGATATATTTTACAATAATGCCAATAAACTGTTTTTTAGGTGAATTTATGAAAACTTATCTTTTTGATTTCGACGGCACATTGGTTGATTCTATGCCAACATATATTTCAGCAATGCTTAAAATTCTTAATGATAACGGCATTGCCTATAATGACGATATAATTAAAATAATAACACCGCTTGGTGTTTTAGGCACTGCAAAATACTATATAAAAATGGGACTCTCACTTCCTATAGAAGAAATTGTTTCATTGATGAAAAAGTATATGAAAGAAGCGTATTTTTATCATATTCCCGCAAAGAAAAATGTAATATCGGTATTAAAGGAGTTAAAAGAAAGCGGCGCTAGTTTAAATGTTTTAACAGCCAGTCCGCATATAACTTTAGATGCCTGTCTTAAAAGATTAGGCATTTATGATTTGTTTGATAATGTGTGGTCTTGTGACGATTTTGAAACAACAAAGGCCAATCCCGAAATTTATAAAATGGCGGCTGAAAGAATAGGTGAAAAAGTAGAGAATATCCTGTTTCTTGATGATAATTTGAATGCCGATATGACAGCAAAATCGGCAGGTATGTGCGTGTGCGGAGTTTATGACGACAGTTCAAAGGAATATACAGAACAGATTAAAGAGAATACCGATTATTATATCTATGATTTTTCGGAATTGCTAGATCTTAGTTAACAATAGGAAAAAATAAAACCCCGTAAATTACGGGGTTTTATTAGTTTATTAGTTCTTTTCAAGCATTATAAGACAAGAAGAATAAAGTGGTAATTCAACCGTTGCGGCAAATGAATCACCTGTAAGAACTTCCTCTTTTACAAGCCCAAGGTTGTGTTCTTCATCAATTAAATAATACTGCGCCTTAACACCGTTTTCGCAACTAAAGCCGCTCATATCAACCTTTACAGTTTCGGGGGCAGCATTCTCGTCAGCGCTGAAGTGAGAGAACATAACAGCACACTTCTCATCATTAGTTGCAGCGCAGCCAAATACTGTTTTGCTATCGCTCGAAAGCTCTACAGCGGTGCCTAATTTATAAAGTTCACTGAACATTTTAAATGAATAATATGACTTGCGGGGCTTCCACGGCATATCGGTATCAAATATTCCGCTCATGCTACATGGACGTGCCTCATAGTACATAAGCATACCTAAGGACGAATACTGACAAAGGCTCATAGCAGAGGCTGTGAAAGCCGAACCCAAAAGTCCTTGCTCGCCTTCAAGAGTAGCTTTCCAATCGTCACCGCGCCAACCCTTAACATAGTTCCATTCGTTTAAAATGGTTTCGGTGCTCTGGAGGTCATATTCTGCCAAAGCTTTTTCGCCTTCAATAACTGCTTCATAAATGCCAATAGGTGCTGCAGCGTAGCAATGGTATGAATAGAAGTCAAGCGGAACGTTGTTTTCTTTAACATTCTTTAAGAAATCTCTTTTAAATTTATTTCTCCAAGGTGAAGTAAATGCGGGGCCGCCTATTTTAAGGTGTGGGAAGCAGCTTTTCAAATGTGACGCTACAATGGTATAAAACTCGATAAACTGTTCAGGAGTTCCCTGCCAACAGGGGTTTGAACCGTCAGCATTTACACACTCGGGCTCGTTCCAAATTTCCCAATACTCAATATCGTAATTAAAGCCGTCTGCCCAGCCTTCAGTATAGTGTCTAATAATATGCTCGCAAATCCTTGCCCATTTTGCAAAATCTTTGGGTGGGAATGTACCCCACTTCTGACCGTGTTCAATACTAGCGCCTAAACGGTAGAAGACTTTAGTGCCTGCATCAATTGTATTTTTAACATATTTATCAGTTGAAGCGAACATATATGAAGCAGGGTCGTTTTCGTCCCTCTCAAAATTTTTAAAAATTCTATGCACATCTACGGTATGCTCGCCGCCATAACCGGAATAAAAGGATGCATCGTGGTTACGGGCATAAGGGAAGCCTGCAGCGGCATAAAGGTCAAAGTTATCGGTTGCTCTAACGCTTTTGGCTAACGGACCGTTATTAACAGCATGCATTGGCTTCATAGGTCCTACGGGTTTACTAAAATTGATTTTAATATTTTCCATTGTCTATCACCTCATAAAAGACAAAAACTTTGGGGTTATTCTTTTACTATAAATCCCACGCATATCTTATCACATCACATTTACAAATTCAAGGATTTTTATAAAAAAGCAGTATGTAAGGATTACTTACATACTGCTTAATAGGTATAACTAATAATTATGCCTTGTTTACAGAACCGAAAAGCTCCATCTTTTCTTTAACTGTATCTTTAATGGCTTGTGAGCCGTCTGCTAAAAGCTTACGTGGGTCAAAGCCCTTGCCCTGTAAATCCTTGCCTGCTTCAACATACTTGCGGGTAGCAGCAGCGAAAGCAAGCTGACATTCGGTATTAACATTAATTTTAGAAACGCCTAAAGAAATAGCCTTCTTAATCATATCAGCAGGGATACCTGTACCACCGTGTAAAACTAAAGGCATATCACCTGTGAGCTTTTGGATATCGTCAAGGGTATCAAAGCTAAGACCTGCCCAATTTTCAGGGTACTTACCGTGAATATTGCCGATACCTGCAGCAAGCATAGTAACGCCTAAGTCGGCAATCATTTTGCATTCGTTGGGGTCTGCAACCTCACCTGCGCCTACAACGCCGTCTTCTTCGCCGCCGATAGAGCCTACTTCGGCTTCTAAAGATAAACCTAATTTGTTGCAATATTCAACTAATTCCTTAGTTTTTGCAATGTTTTCTTCAATCGGATAGTGAGAGCCATCAAACATTACAGAAGAGAAGCCTGCTTCAATGCACTTCTTAGCGTGTTCATAAGAGCCGTGGTCTAAGTGAAGAGCTACAGGAACTGTAATACCAAGCTCGTTTATCATACCGTTTACCATACCAACGATAGTGGTATATCCGCACATATATTTACCTGCGCCTTCGGAAACGCCTAAGATAACAGGAGAATTTAATTCCTGTGCGGTTTGTAAAATAGCCTTGGTCCATTCAAGGTTGTTGATATTGAACTGACCTACGGCATATTTGCCTGCCTTTGCTTTTTGAAGCATTTCTTTTGCTGATACTAACATTTTTGTTCCTCCAATAGTAGTTTTTGCTATAAATATTTTATACTATAATACTTTTAAAATCAAGCCTTATTTACAAGTGTCTTCGATAATTTCTTCGGGTGGAAGCTCTAACACTTCGGGGTTTGCAAGTAATTTTTTCATATATCTGAAAGCGGTAGCAAAATAACTGCCCGAACAGATACGCTCATCCATAGTAACACCTATGGGCATACTGCGTTCAAAAGTAATTTCTCCACCCTTGCGTTTTGGTACATCACGAAGATTACCCATAGCTAAAAATACACTTGTGGTACCAAATTCGTAACAGTGGTGATAAATGTGGTTAGTACGAATAGAAGCTAGGTTTGTAATACCAAGGCTCATATGGAAGGGTGACATATCGATAATAGCTTTAGGCAATAAACCGTGTTTATCTAAAAATTTAAACAGCTTTACACCAACCGTTAAAAGACCGGGAATACTTAAAAGTATTTTAATAATCTTTTCGGTACCGTTGTTTTCGGGTGCTTCGCGGTTTTCGGTGACATATTTATTTATTGTATTATTAACATCAAAAACGGTGTTCGCTTTGTCGAAATACATTTTAGACATTGTGCCTTCGTGACTTTCAAGTGACTGCAATACCACCATACCTACTGCAATCTCGTTACGAAGATAAACCTTTTTGTTAACAATAAAACGGTTGAGTTCGGGAAATTTTGCCATAGTGCGAACATAAGCCGCAATAATTATCGCCATATGGCTTATTGAAATACCGTCTTTTCGTTTCTTGTTCACATAATCCTGAATGGGTTGATACGGAATATCGATGGTGGTCATATTCATTGAGTCAACACGCTTATCCATAATATGTGCTGCAACCCTATACATAGGGTCAGTATTTTTAAGTCTTCTGCCGTCTGCTCTCATATTTTTCCCCTTTTTGTCGAATTTTGTAAAAATAAATCCATAAATAATGATATCATAAAAAGATAAATTTTACAATCTTTTTTTAAAACTTGTTATATTTAAGTTTATATGGTATAATAAATAAGTATGAAATTATTTTTCGCTGAATTATTGCCCGAATTTTTTACATACTATTTTTGGGTGAATTAAATGAGCGACAAAACAAACAATCAAAATTCAAAAACAGAACAAATAAATGAGTTCGGTGCAATAACTGCATTTTCTGGTAAGCATAAAATCTACTGTCTTACAATAATTGGTGAAATTGAAGGGCATACTGTTTTGTCAGAACAGAGCAAAACCACTAAGTATGAGCATATTATACCTCAGCTAGTGGCGGTAGAGGAATCACAGGATATAGAGGGTTTGCTTGTAATCCTTAATACTGTAGGCGGCGATGTAGAAGCAGGTCTTGCTATAGCAGAGCTTATTTCTGGTCTTAAAAAGCCAACGGTATCCTTTGTTTTGGGCGGTGGACATTCTATCGGTGTTCCGCTTGCAGTTTCGGCAAAAAAATCTTATATAGCGCCGTCGGCTACAATGACCGTGCACCCTGTAAGAACAAATGGGCTTGTAATTGGTGTCCCTCAAATGTTTAACCACTTTGCCCGTATGCAAGAGCGCATTACCGATTTTGTTGTGCGCAACTCAAAAATTAGCAAGGATGAGTTTACTTCGCTTATGATGAATACGGGCGAAATGGTGACCGATGTTGGCTCTGTGCTTTCGGGAGAGAAAGCTGTACAAACAGGACTTATAGATAATGTAGGTACTTTATCGGATGTTTTAGACGGACTTTACAGTCTTATTGAGGATAATGAATAAAACTTACTTTCAAGGAGAGTAATATGGCAACAAAAAGAAAGAATGCTAAATTTACAACTAAAAAACAAAACCGCGCTAACAACCGTATAGCCGACGGAAACCGACAGCTTTATTCGGTAATATGGTTTGCATTGGCAGTATTTTTGCTATGCGTGGTTTTCATTAAAGGACAGAATATCTGGACCTTTATACATAATTTTGTTTTCGGATTGTTTGGTGTAACAGCTTATTTTTATCCTTTCCTTTTAGGCTTTATTGCCTTTATGTATGCAAGCGACAAAATGCAAGCCTCTGCTAAAGCTAATATGCTGGAGGCAGTAGGTATTACGGTTTTGTTAAGCGGTGTAATTGATGTTTTTGCAATGCCCCAAGACCTTGATTTTTGGGAGCATTTAACAACCGCCTATACCCAAGGTGTAAATCTTAAAAACGGGGGATTTTTGGGTGGACTTATAGGCAAGCCTATATTTGCAGCTTTTGGTAAAACGGGGGCTGCAATAACCCTTATACTTTTAATTTTCGTGCTTTTAATGATACTTACACGCACCACGCTTATATCACTTTTACGCGCAATTTCTAAGCCGGTTACAGTGGTTAAAGAACGCGCGGGCGAAGCCTATGCAAAACGAATAGAAGAGCAAAATAACAGACAGTTTAATATTGATTTGCCTGTAGATGACGGACCAAAAGAGCGAAAGAAAATTCGTGAAAACATGTCACCTAAGCAAAGAAGGGTAATAGATTCTTATCAAAACGCCGAGCTTTTGCCCGAAGAGCCTGAAGAGATTAAGGTGACCGCTCCCGAAGGCAGTGAAGACCGCGAGCAAATGGATAATGCGCTTAAAAATGCGGGTGAAGAGGTTCCGCAAATCAACCTTAAAGAAGAAACAGAAAACTTTACCAAAGAAGTTGAAGAACTTGACGAAAGCACCGATAAAGGTTATGTTTATCCTCCGATTACGCTGTTAGCACCGCCGTCGGCTACAAAGGCAACTACTGCACAGGATACCAATGTTACTGCCGAGCGGCTTGTAAGCACACTTAAAAGCTTCGGCGTTGAAACTCGTATAGTTGATATCAGCCGCGGCCCTACAGTTACAAGGTATGAATTGCAACCCTGCGCGGGTGTAAAAATCAGCCGTATCACTTCTTTGGCTGACGATATTGCCCTTAATCTTGCGGCAGGTAATGTTCGTATAGAAGCGCCAATTCCAAACAAAGCGGCAGTAGGTATTGAAGTGCCTAACAAGGATAAGAACACAGTAGGTATTCGCGAAATATTAGAGGCGCCCGAATTTGTAGCGGCAAAATCCAAGCTTACCGTAGCTTTAGGTAAGGACATAAGCGGTAATATTATTACTACCGATATTGCAAAAATGCCGCACGGTCTTATTGCGGGTGCAACGGGCTCTGGTAAATCGGTTTGTACAAACTCGATTATTATAAGCCTTTTATATAAAAACTCACCCGATGAGTTAAAGCTTTTGCTTATTGACCCGAAAACAGTTGAGTTTGAGCCCTATAACGGTATTCCGCACCTTATGGTACCTGTTATTACCGAGCCTAGAAAGGCGGCAGGCGCACTCGGGTGGGCGGTTGAAGAAATGGAAAAGCGTTACAAAATGCTTTCTGACCGCAAGGTGCGTAATATTGAAGAATATAATAGCTTTGTTGAAACCTTAGAGGGCGAAGAAGCCGGAGAGGTTGAAAAAATGCCTTACATAGTTATTATGATAGACGAGTTTGCAGATTTAATGCAAACTGCATCTAAGGAAGTGGAAGATTCTATTAGCCGTATTGCCGCCAAGGCGAGAGCGGCAGGTATACACCTTTTACTTGCTACTCAGCGTCCTTCGGTAGATGTTATTACAGGTGTTATTAAGGCGAATATTCCCACAAGAATTGCACTTACCACATCTTCACAAATTGATAGCCGTACTATTATAGATTCTGCAGGCGCCGAAAAGCTTTTAGGCTATGGTGATATGCTGTTTAGCCCTATAGGCACAAATAAGCCGCTTCGTGTACAAGGCTGTTTTGTAAGTAATAAGGAAATAAGAGATATTGTAAGCTTTATTAAAAACGGCACTGTTGCAAACTATAATGATGAGGTTATGTTTGAAATCGAAAGGCAAGCCGCTATTGATAAAAAGCAAAGAACAGGTCTTGTTGAAGACGGTCCTGATGAAGACCCGATGTTAAAGGATGCTATTCGCATTGTAGTAGAGGTAGGTCAGGCATCTGCTTCGCTTTTACAAAGAAAGCTTAAGGTGGGCTATTCGCGTGCAGGCCGCCTTATAGATGAAATGGAGCAACGTGGAGTTATAGGTCCGTTTGAGGGTGCAAAGCCGAGAAAGGTGCTTATAACCGAAAACGAGCTTATGGAAATGGAACTCTCATCTGATGAATAATTATAAAAACCAAAAACGGCGCAATACTTTAATAGTTTGCACCGTTGTAGGCATAGTTATTTTTGCAGTACTGCTTTGTTTTTCGCAAAACGCACTGTTAGGTGGGACCGCTCAACTATCGCATGAAGCCGATTTTATTGAATTTCTCGATGTAGGACAGGGCGACTGCGCGATCATCTATAGTAACGGCTACTGTGCGGTTATAGATGTGGGTGAGCCTGAGGCGGCGCCTACGCTTAACAAAGCACTTAGAGATTACGGCATAGAAGAGATTGACGCTTTGATTATATCTCATCTTCATTCCGACCATGTAGGTGCTCTGCCCGAAATAGCCGAATTGTATCCAATACAAAATCTTTTTATGCCCAAAATACTTAATAAAAGCATAATAGCCGCTAAAACAGGCAAGGAAACCGCCGTTCAAAACGGCGCCGCGTTTTATGAAATAGACCAAGGCACCAACTTTAAAATAGGTGAGTTTGAAATTACTATTTTAAGTGATTATAACGAAAGCGCGGAAGAAAATCACCGCTCGGTTTTTGTTATGGCAGAAATTGACGGCACTAAAATTCTGTTTACGGGTGATGCCGAAATTAAAACCGAAAACAAGCTTTTAGATGAGAATATAAATATTGACTGTGATATTTTAAAGGTAGGCCATCACGGAAGTAATACTTCTTCGGGTGAATGCTTCTTGAGTGAAGCAACACCCGAATATGCGGTTATCTCGGTAGGTGAAGACAACAGCTATTTACATCCGCATACCGAAACCTTAAATGCTCTTAAAAAGTACGGTGCAAAAACGTTTCGCACCGATAAAAACGGCGATGTGACCTTTGATTTTACAGATAATGAAGTTAAACTGAAAACAGAGAAATAAAAAAGGGGAACTATCTCGATGGATAGTTCCCTTAAATTTTACTGTTTTAAATATTTTTTATAGCCTTCACCGTATTTTACAGCGCTTGATACTCTGCTGAGTGTTGCCGAAGAAATATCGGTTTTTTCAATAACCTGATTATAGGTTTTGCCCTCGAGCAAAAGCTTTGCTGCCGTAATGCGCTGAGCCATTTGCTCAAGCTCTTTATTGGTACAAAGGTCTTTAAGTAATATTTCCATTTCGTGAGGGTCATCAATTTCTGCTAAAAGGTTGTATACATCTTTTAGCATTTGATCTGTTACTTTTTTTGTAAGCATATTCTTGCCTTCTTATATTTCTTCCATAGATTTACTGAAAAAATTACGCGTTTTCGTGGATTTTGGATTTTCAAATACTTCCTTAGGGGTGCCCATTTCTTCAATAACGCCGTCTGCCATAAATATTATTTTATCTGAAACATTTTTGGCAAATTCCATTTCGTGAGTTACAATAATCATTGTACTGTCTTTGCTTTTAAGGCCCTTTATAACCTTTAAAACTTCGCCTGTAAGCTCGGGGTCTAAGGCAGAGGTTGGCTCGTCAAAGCAAAGGATATCAGGCTCAAGCGCTAATGCGCGCGCAATTGCAACACGCTGTTGCTGCCCGCCTGAAAGCTCACAAGGGTAGCTGTTAAGCTTTTCGGTAAGTCCGACACGCTCAATAAGCTTTAAGGCGCGTTGCGTAATTTCTTCGGTGGTGCCCATTTTTAAAAGGGTTGGCGCCAAGGTTACATTTTCTAACACATTATACTGCGGAAAAAGATTAAATGACTGAAAAACCAAGCCAAAGTGCAAACGCTTTTGGCGTATTTCCTCATCCTTTAATGTCTTCTTATCTTCCCCGTTATATATTTCGGTACCGTTTACCATAATGGTACCTTCTTCGGCAAACTCTAAAAAGTTTAGGCAACGAAGCAGAGTGGTTTTACCGCTTCCTGACGAGCCGATAATGGTTAAAACCTCACCCTTTTCGAGCGAAAAGCTTATGCCCTTTAAAACCTCTAACTTTCCGAAGCTCTTTTTTATATTTTTAACCTCTAAAACTGACATAGTTAACTCCTGAAATAATCAAGTTTTCGTTCAAGCTTTCCTAAAATTATTGTGAGAAGTCCTACAAACAATAGATAGAAAACACCTGTGTAGAAAAGCGGCCACACAAGAGCCTTTGTAGCTGCAAGCTCTTTGGCCTGTTTAATGATTTCGCAAACCATAATACAGTTAGCAAGCGCGGTATCTTTAATAAGGGTTATAATTTCGTTAGAAAGGGGTGGTACAATCCTTTTTATAACCTGTTTTAAAATAATCTTTTTAAAAATTTGCGATTTTGTAAGACCTAAAACATAGCCCGCTTCATACTGCCCTTTTGGAATGCTTTCAATTCCGCCGCGGTAAATTTCCGAAAAATAGCAAGCGTAATTGATTGTAAAAGCGATAAGTACCGCAATAATTCTTCCTGAATCGGCAATTCCGTAATTGATATACATATATTTATCAATATTACTAAACAACGGAAACTCAAACAGTAATCCCGGAACATAATAGATAATAAAAATTTGCAGCATAAGCGGAATACCACGTACTATCCAAACTATAACCTTTGAAACATTTTTAACCAATTTAAAGCGGCTCATAGAACAAAAGGCTATAGGAAGACCTAATGGTATACCGAATATAAGTGTTACCGCAAAAATAATGAGCGATATTTTAAATCCGTCTAAGAGAAATAGCGTAACCTCTGAAAATGACATTTTAATAACTCCAAAAATGTGGCAGGCTTTTTACCTGCCACATTTAGTATTTTTATTTTAGTTGTATAAATTATTTCTTCTGGTCTGAAAAATCCTTAATTGCGGTATTCTCTACACCGTATTTTTTAGCAAGTTGTTCAATTGTACCGTCGGCGCCTAATTTTTCAAGCTCAGCATTAACCTTTGCGGTAAGTTCGCTGCCTTTCTTGAAGCCGATACCATAGTATTCAACATCGCTTGAAAGATCTTCTACAATTACAAGGTCAGCATAGTCGCCTTTGCCGCAGTAGCTTTTGGCTAACTGAGCATCAACAACTGCGAAATCTGCAGTAGCGGCTTTAACTTCTGTTAAGCATTCGGTCTGCTTTGTGAAGCCCTTGAAGGTAGTGCCCTCAAATGCCTTAGCATAGGTTTCGCCTGCGGAGCCGCTTTCGGCAACACCAAACTTGCCCTTTAAATCAGCGGCAGCTTTAATGTTGGCATCGGATTTAACAACTACAACCTGACGGTTTTCCATATAGTTGTAAGAGAAATCCACCTTGTCTGCACGTGCAACACCGTCGTCGTCCTTAGTGTTGCAGGTGAAACCGTTCCAAATGCAGTCAATAGTGTCTGAATTAAGGTCGGTATACTTGTTTTCCCAAACAATTTCCTGGAAAATAACTTCATAACCTAAGTTTTCAAATACAGCTTTTGCAAGGTCGGTATCGTAACCGATAAGGTTGCCGTCTGCATCCTCATAGTTCATAGGCTCGTAAATAGTGTAGCCTACGGTGATTACCTTTTTTGAGCCACAGCCTGCAAATGCAAAAAGCATTGTAAGTACCATAGCAATGGCTAATAATTTTTTTAATGTGTTTTTCATTTTGCTTTCTCCTTTTATGTAAAAGTTAAATTCGATATTGCTATTTTACTTCACCAAACTAAATTTGTAAAGTGTTTTTTAAAAATTTTTTCATTTTTGGCACTTTACACAACTAAAGAGATAAAGTGTTGTGCATATTTGTGACTCATTCCTCGAATATAATCTAACACAATGTTAAGCCGTATTTGTTAGCAAGGTCAATAAGCTTAGTGTCTCTAATTTCCTCTAAAAATTCGTTAAATGGATCTATTAAATCAGAATCAAGCCGAAAACCTACGGCGCAGTTTTCACCCGAACAGGTGTAGGTTTTTACCAAGTCTTCGTATTTTTTTCCTTTTCCCATAACCGCATCGGCAAATATTATATCTACAATTGCTGCATCGGCGGTTCCGTTTACAATTGCATCAAGTGCGGCGTATTGAGTTTTTACAAGTTGTTTGTTGGTATAGCCTTCTTCTAAAAGGATATTAGAAGCGGCAGACTTTTCTTCTGCAGCGAATTTAAGCCTTCTGGCTTTAGTGGAATCGGAATATTTTTTGGCATTTTCTGTATTCATGATAACAACCTGACCGTTTAAAATATACGGGTTAGAAAAGCTCATAAAATTTTCGTGCTGTTCCAAAATAGACATAGCGTTCCAAATGCAGTCAATATTATATTCAGTAAGCTCGTTGAGTCTATCCTGCCACGAAATTTCTTTAAATTCTATTTCCACACCTAATTCTTCTGCAAAAAGACGAGCAAACTCGGTATCAAAGCCGGTCCACTCACCCTCCACCTTATAATTCATAGGCTCATAATAGGTGATGCCCACCACAAGCTTGTTTGCTTTTTTCACTTCTTCAAGGTCGCTTCCGCGCTTGCAGCCTACAAGATTAAGCGACATTATTAAGGTGAGGAATAAGATTAAGAGCTTTTTCATTTTCGGCACTTCCTTTAAGTTTATATTATTATTATACTTTAATCACATATTGTTGTAAAGTGTTAAAAGTTTTAACTATTTATTAAGATAGAACAAAATTGTTGTTATTGTGAAAAATATGTGATATACTAATATTTAACATAAAAGTTTTGCAGAAAGGAGTGCCTATATGATTGAAAGCGCATTAGGAAAGGTTTATACCTTTTGTTCTGAAAAAATACCGCAGTTTATCAAAAAAAACTTTGATATAACATATACAAAGGCTTCCAAAACAGTAGGCTGTGTTTTCTGTCTTTTAGGGCTTTTATTGGTGATTTTATGTATTGATGGGTTTTCGGCACTTACAAATTATAAAAGATGGCTGCTTATGGCTGTAGACCTTATACTACCGTTTGTTTTGGCGCTTTGTACCATATATACTGTGAGGCTAAAAAGCGAAAAGGTGCGTAAAATTGCGGGCTTTGTAAATTTAATGCTAATGCCTGTTGCACTTATGACCATTACCGAAGCGCTTAATAATGTTTTTGTTTTTAATATGACTGCGCTCGGTTTTTTAGGCAATTACCTTGTGATTTTAATGGTTTATTTTATATTCTTTGCAATAACAGGCAGCTTTAAAATAACCTACCTTTTTGTGAATACGGTGCTTGTGGGTCTTGCTATGGCACATAGCTATATTATTGATTTTCGCGGCACTCCCTTTCAGCCAATGGACTTTTTAAGTGTCACTACTGCAGTAGGTGTTGCCAATACTTATGACTATACACCAAACTATAAAGTTGTTACCGCGGTACTTTTATTTGTTTTACTGACTGTAATAGTTATTAAAATGAAAACCCCGAAATACACTTTGCCTACAAAGATTATTTCCCGCGCGTTTACAGGTACTTTTACTACGGTTGTAATGGTTTTGTTCTACTTTACAAGCCTTTTTGCCGATATGGGTGTACGCCCTGATTTCTGGAACCAAACTCGCGGTTATCACAATTACGGCTTTGTGCTTAATTTCTTTACAAACACAAAATATCTTTATATGCATAAGCCTGACGATTATGACCCTGATAAAATTAAGGATATGATTGAAAAGGAAGAAAAAGAAGACGAAAGTTACACTAAGGATACGCCTAATATTATATGTATAATGAATGAATCACTTGCTGATTTGAGCGTTTTGGGCGATTTTGAGACAAATAAGGAATATATGCCCTTTATGAATTCCTTAAAAGAAAATACTATAAGAGGTAACCTTTATGTTCCTGTGATAGGAGCTGGCACTTCTAATACCGAGTTTGAGTTTTTAACAGGTCACACCACAGCGTTTTTACCTTCGGGTAGTAATGCGTATATGCTTTATGTTAAAGACCCTACGGCTTCCTTGACTTCTACCCTTAAGGCACAAAAATATTCTTCGTTTGCGCTTCACCCATATTATGCATCGGGTTGGCGGCGCACTAAGGTTTATTCAAATTTCGGATTTGATTCATTTGTTTCGCTTGAGAATATTATAGACATTTCGCTTATGCAACAGTTTCAAGCAAATGGCTCGGATGCAAACTATCTGCAGTCGTTAATAGATGAAAATTATCCAAACTCCAATATGCTTGTGCGCCAGTATGTAAGTGACGAGTACAACTATGAGCTGCTTATAAAGGATTTTGAAAAACGCGATAAAAAATTCCCCTATTATGCTTTTAATGTTACAATGCAAAATCACGGCGGTTATACTACACAGTGTGATAATTTTAATCAGAATATTTATGTTACTTCAAGCGAGAACGAATATCCTAAGGTTAATCAGTATCTTTCGCTTGTGAAGAAAAGCGATACCGCCTTTAAAAAGCTTATAGAGTATTTTAAAAAGGTACAAGAGCCTACGGTAATTTGTATGTTTGGTGACCATCAGCCCAATGTAGAGCCCGAGTTTGTTTCTGAGCTTTTGGGTGTTAAAAGCCTTTCAAACCTAACTGTTGAGCAAGAGCAAAAACGCCATATAACACCATTTTATATTTGGGCAAACTATGATATAAAGGAAAAGAATATTGAGAGTATAAGCGCAAATTATCTTTCTTCGCTAGTGCTTAAAACTGCAGGTGTAAAGCTTACCGATTATAATGAATACCTGCTTAAGCTTAGAAAAACACTTCCTGTTATCAATAGTGTCGGATATATTGATAAGCAGGGCAGTTACTATAAGTGGAGCGATGTTTCCCCTTATACCGAGCTTTTAAGCGAGTACGAGCAAATTCAGTACAACGGTATTTTTGATAAGGAAAATCTTAAAACCGAAACCTTTTTTATAGACGGCTACACTCACGAGGCAACCGAGCTTGAGGAAAATGAAACCGAAGAAAAGCAGGAAGAATAGCTATGCGTAATACAACACTTTGCCACATCGAAAAAGACGGAAAATATCTTATGCTTCACCGTGTAAAAAAAGAGAACGATTTAAACCGCGATAAGTGGGTTGCGGTAGGCGGTAAGTTTGAGGATAAGGAAAGCCCTGAAGAGTGTAATTTTCGTGAAACACTCGAAGAAACAGGCTTAACACTTAATTCTGCAAGATATTGCGGAATTGTTACCTTTGTTTCGGATAAATGGGAAACCGAGTATATGCATATTTTTCATTCAAACGATTTTTCGGGTGAAGTTAAGTCCTGTGACGAAGGGGACCTTTGTTGGATACCAAAGGAAGAAATTTATAATCTGCCTATATGGGAAGGGGATAAAATATTTCTAAGACTTATGGATGAAAATGTGCCGTTCTTTTCGTTAAAGCTTGAATATATAGGCGACAAACTGATAAATGCGGTATTAAATGGCGAAAAAATTTAAAAATAAAGTAATTACAAGAAGGCACACTCAAATTTTGGAGTGTGCCTTAGTTATATCTTGATAAATTTATTATTAAATCTGGTTTCGGTATTCTATTGGCGTCATATTCATAACGCTTTTAAAGGCGCGGTTAAAGGAGCGGATAGAGCCAAATCCCACTTCTTCCGATATATCCGAAATCTTGTTTTGGCTGTTGTTTAGCAAAGAACATGCCTTATGTACACGAATATTATTTAAATAAGCGCTAAAGCTTATGCCTAATTTTTGATTTAGCAAATGTGAAATATGGAATTTGCTTATGTGTAAATCCTCAGCCAAAATATCTAAAGTAAGGTCGTTCGAAAAGTTTTTGGTGCAGTAATTAAGCACGCTTTGCAAGGTTGTGTTATTGGTTTTGATACGCGGCATAAGCTCGAATTCGGGCAAAATACCAGCTAAAAGCTGATTCATGAGTCCTACTCTTACGGTGTGCGAAAAATCACCGCCTGCGTTTACAATGTTCAATATTATATTTGCAAAATCACGCATTTTGCTTTCACTTAGCAAATTTAATTTTGGAATGTTGTTATAAAGTATATCCTCCATACCGTAAATTAGCTCAGGTGAAAAAATAATAACAATATATCTACCTATGACGGTCTTCTCGTAATAATGTATTTGATTGGGAAAAGCAACAAACAGCTCGCCTGCTTTTGTAACAATTTTCTTTTGGTCGGCAAAAGCTACCGTCTGCCCGCTTATAACATAAACAAGTTCAATTTGGTTGTGAAAATGAGGGGTTGGGGATAAAGCGTTAGTTGGCATTATCTCAAAATCCTTTTTTTTGCTTTGAAAAAGTGCTTGTTTCAAAAATCTCACCGCCTTATTTAGAGTATATCATACTTTTAATTACTTTGCAACAAAAAATCGCAACATTTGTCTACTAATGTAAATATAAATGACTTGTATATTTATATGAAAAATTATACAATAATGATAGGTAGACAATCGAATTCTTTTAAATAATCGGTATTTTTGAACAAAAAGGCGGCTTTTTATGAAAAAAGTTTTGATTTATAACGAATTTTATCATGAACGGCAAAATGACAATCAAGCGTCAAAGGTGTATCCTGACGGAATACACATAGCACTAAAGCAAGCACTGTGTGATGAGTTTTCGGTTGAAACCGTAACACTTGAAACGGTAAATGAAATCACCGAAGAAAAGTTGCAAAACACCGATGTGCTTTTGTGGTGGGGACACATGAAACACCAAGAAGTTCCCGACGAAGTGGCTGTTTTGGTACAACAGGCAGTCTTAGAAGGGATGGGGCTTGTGGTTTTACACTCTGGCCATCATTCTAAACCTTTTAAGCTTTTGATGGGTACTAACTGTAACCTTACCTGGCGTGAAAATGGCGACCGCGAGCTTTTATGGGTTTGTAAGCCGTCGCACCCAATAGCTAAAGATTTGGGTAGGTTTGTTGTTATCGATAATGAAGAAACTTACGGTGAGCCTTTTTCAATTCCCGAACCCCAAGAGCTTGTATTTATCGGAAGCTTTGAAGGTGGCGAAGTAATTCGTTCGGGTTGTTGCTATAAGCGTGAAAACGGAAGGATTTTTTATTTCCAACCCGGTCACGAAACCTATCCCGTATATTATAACCCCGAGATTATTAAGATTATAAAGAACGCAATAAACTGGGCAGCACCGGACTACCGTGTGAAAATGGGCTGCCCGCACGTTAAAAAGCCTTTGGAGGACTAAAATTGAAAAAAGTTGCAGTTATTGGCTATGGTGGACAGGGCGCTTGGCACTGTACACAGGTTTTAAAAAGTGATGTAACAGAGCTTGTTGGTATTTATGATATTAGAGAAGAACGCAGAGCTGCCGCAAAGGATAACGGAATCTTTGTTTACGAATCTAATGAAGCAATTTTCGCCGATAAGAATGTAGATATTGTTGTTGTTGCTACTCCTAACGATGTACATGAGGATTTGGTTGTAAACGCTTTGAAAAGCGGCCACAATGTAATTTGTGAAAAACCCGTTGCTTTATCGGTAGAAGAATTTGACCGTATGGTAGAAGCGCAAAACGAATCAGGCAAAAAGCTTTCGGTTCACCAGAATAGACGCTGGGATGTAGACTTTTTGGCTACAAAATCGGTAATCGAGAGCGGCGAGATAGGTGAAGTTTTAAGGGTGGAATCAAGAATTCACGGTTCGCGCGGAATACCGAGTGACTGGCGTTGCCACAAGGAACCCGGCGGAGGTATGATTCTTGACTGGGGTGTGCATTTAATTGACCAAATGCTTCAGTTAATTACCGAAAAGATTGTTACGGTAAACTGCAACACCACACACTACACCAATGAAGAAGTTGACGACGGTTTCCGTTTGGAATTAGGTTTCCAGAGCGGAAAAACCGCTTATGTTGAAGTTGGTACATATAACTTTATAGCTATGCCGCGTTTTTATATGCAGTGTAAAGAAGGCAGTCTTCATCTCTCCGATTGGCAACAAAAGGCTAAGGTGGCAAAGCTTACCCGTTGGATTGAAAAGGATGTTACCCCTGTACAAAATGCTGCAGGTATCACAAAGACAATGGCTCCGCGCGACCATTTAACGCTTGATAGCTATGAGATTGAGCGCCCAATAAGTGATGTGCATAATTTTTATCGCAATTTCTGTGCCGCTATTGACGGTGAATGTGAGCAGTTAATCAAAAACTGTGAAGTTCGTCGTGTACTTGGTGTTATGGAAGCGGCATTTAAGTCTGCCCAAGATAAGCAGACTTTAAAAGTTGATATATGATAAGGCTTGGTACTGTAGGCACAAGCTTTATTTGCCGTAGCTTTTTAGGTGGTGCAAACTTAACAGGCGAGTTTATGCTTTCGGCGGTTTATTCAAGAGATTATGATAACGCCTTAGCGTTTGCTGAAGAGCATGGCTGTGACAAAGCTTTTTGTGACTTAAACGAAATGGCAAAAAGCGGATTTCTAGATGCGGTTTATATTTCTTCGCCTAACGCTTTTCATTATAAGCAAAGTAAACTTTTTTTAGAAAACGGTATACACGTTTTGTGTGAAAAGCCAATTGTAACAAATAGCCAAGAGTATAAAGAACTTTTGGAATATGCTAACCGAAAAAAGCTTATTTATCTTGAGGCTATAATCCCACGCCATGTAGCCCATTACAGCAAGGTTAAGCAAGCGCTTGCGAGTATTGGAAAAATAAGAGCAGCTAAGATTGATTTTTGTCAGCGCTCGTCACGGCTTGATAGTTTTCTTGAAGGAAAGCAACAAAACATTTTCGATATGTCCTTAAAGGCGGGTTGCCTTATGGATATAGGTGTTTACTGTGTTTATGGGGCGCTCGATTTATTGGGCGAGCCAAAAGAGGTAAAGGCACAAGCTAATTTTCTTTATAACGGCGCAGATGGGCTTGGAAGTGCTATTTTAAATTATGGTGATTTTTCGGCGGTTTTAACCTATGCGAAAACCTGTGAAAGTGTAAACGGTAGTGAGATTATAGGTGACAACGGAACGCTTTTAATAGGCAAAATTTCGCAATATACGGATGTTTACCTTATTAAAGACGGCAAAAAGCAAGAGGTCTTTGGTACGGTTTCAAAGGCAGAACTTATGAGCGGCGAAGCAAAGCGCTTTGCTGATTACATTTTAAGATATGAGGAAAATCTTTCAGATTATAAAAATGTTTGTAATTTAACCCGTAGTGTACACAAAACTATGGATTTAATAAAACTGGATGCCGAAATTAAATATCCAAAAAATTAGAAAGGGGTTTATTTATGAAATTAGGTATCGTAAGTGCAATTTATGACGGCTTTACCTTTGAGGAAATGATAGATGATGTTTCCGCAAACGGTTGTAGTTGTGTAGAGGTTGCTTGTTGGCCACAAGGAAAGGCAGAAAGAAGATACGCAGGTGTAAGCCATATTGATGTTGAAAACACAAGCGAAGAATACATCGCGTATGTTAAAGACTACTGCGCTAAAAAATCGGTAGAAATT
Source organism: Clostridia bacterium (assembly GCA_017403265.1). Taxonomy (GTDB): domain Bacteria; phylum Bacillota; class Clostridia; order Oscillospirales; family Acutalibacteraceae; genus UBA737. Next base: position 18,994 of record JAFQOJ010000025.1, on the reverse strand, counting down.
TCTTCTTTGGCTTTCTATCCTAATGCAATGGATGGAGACTTAGAAAAGCGCCAAAAGAATATCGACCATCTTAAAAAGGTTATCAATATGAGCGCGCTTTTAGGTGTTAATATGGTGACAACCTTTATTGGTCGCGACCAAACCAAAACAGTTGAAGAAAACCTTGAACTTTTTATGGAAATTTGGCCCGAAATTATTAAGTTGGCTGAAGAAAAGGGCGTTAAAATTGCTATCGAAAACTGCCCAATGCTCTTTGGTAAGGATCAATGGCCCGGCGGACAAAACTTATTTACTACTCCTAAGCTTTGGAGAAAAATGTTTGAACTTATTCCAAGTGATAACTTTGGTATTAACTATGACCCCAGCCACTTTATTTGGCAACAAATTGATTACATAAAACCGCTTTATGAGTTTAAGGATAAGATTTTCCACGTTCACTGTAAGGATATAAAGGTGTATCCCGATAAATTGAATGATGTTGGTGTTATGGCTTATCCGCTTGAATATATGAGCCCTAAATTACCAGGTCTTGGTGATGTTAACTGGGGTAAATATATTTCTGCTTTAACCGATATAGGTTACGATAGTTTCGTTTGTATTGAGGTTGAAGATAAGGCTTTCGAAAGTTCGAAAGAAAAGATACTTGATTCTGTTAAACTAAGCTGTCGTTATTTACGTCAGTTTGTAATTTAAAAAAATAAAAAAATTTTTAGGAGGAACTAAAAATGGCAAAAATAGCAGACTTAGACGCATTCGAAAAAATCCAAGAAGAAGAAAAGGTTATCGACACTTCTAAAAAGGTGAAAATTGGTATTATTGGTACCGGTTGGATTGCAGAAAATCATGCAAGAGCACTTCTTAAGATGGATGATGTTGAAATCGTTGCATTGGCTGACTTAATCCCAGGCAAAGCAGAGAGATTTGCGCAAAGATTCGGTATCGAGAATGCTCGCTACTATGAAAGCGATGAAGCTCTTATTGCAGCTGAAAAGGACTTAGATGCTGTTTCTATTTGTACCTACAATACTCAGCACGCTCCTTGTGCTATTCACGCACTTGAAGCAGGTCTTCATGTAATGCTTGAAAAGCCCTTTACCGTAACTTTAGATGAAGCTATCGAAGTTATGAAGGCTGAAAAGAAATCCGGTAAGATTTTAACTATCGGTTTCCAACCCAGAATGAGTGAAAATATGCAAATGATTAAGAAAATCGTTCAGTCTGGCGAACTTGGTGACATTTACTACATTCAAACAGGTGGTGGTCGCCGCCGCGGTATCCCGACTCCTTTCGGTACAACATTTATCGAAAAAGAAACCGGTGGTATCGGTGCATTGGGCGATATCGGTTGCTATTCTTTAGATATGCTTCTTAATGCAGTTGGTTATCCGAAGCCATTAACCGCTACTGGTTATATTTCTGATTTCTTCGGTAAAGACCCTGCATATTATCCAAATCATCCCGAATATGCTGAAAAATTCGGCGTTGATGACTTCGCAGCAGGCTTTGTTCGTTTAGAAGGCGGAATTATGCTTGACTTCCGTATTTCTTGGGCAATGCATATGAATACCTGCGGTGACGCTCTTATCTTGGGTACTAAGGGTGGTCTTAGAATTCCTTCAACTGACTGTTGGAATGGTGAATTTAAGACTCCGCTTACCATTTACAAGACATTATGCGATGAAATGGTAGAATACCAAGTTCCGATGAAACCCGCTGCTGACTTCTTCTTCAAGAAGATGCGTTCTTTCGTAGATGCAGTTAAGGAAGGCGGAAAAGCTACTGTTCCTTCAAGCGAAATCGTTATCAACCAGGCTATTATTGATGGCCTTGTTCGTTCTGCTAAGTTAGGTAAGGAAGTAGAAATCGAAATTCCGGAGGTTTAATAAATGGATTATTCTGTACAAATGTACTCAGTACGTGACCTTGCAGGTAAAAGCTTAGATGAAGCTTTAAAGCAGGTTGCCGAAATAGGCTACAAGCAGGTTGAATTTGCAGGCTTTTTTGACCATAGCGCCGAAGAAGTTCGTGCTATGCTTGATAAATATGGTCTTGAGGTTTCAAGTATCCATTCAGGTCTTGACCTTTTGCTCCAAGATTTCGACGGTGTGGTAGAATACAATAAAAAAATTGGTAATAAGCATTACATTATCCCGGGTCATGATTTATCTTCTCAGGATAAGATTGATGCCTTTGTTGAAAATGTTAATGTGCTCAATAAAAAGCTTGCCAAACACGGTATTACACTTGCTTTCCATAACCACGCACGTGAATTTATTATGAATCCTGACGGTTCACATGTTTATGACCAGTTAATTTACCGTACCGACATACAGCTGGAGGTTGACGTTTATTGGGCTTTTGCAGGCATGAAAGACCCCATAGCCCTTTTAGAACGTGTTAAGGATAGAGTAACCTTTATCCACTTAAAAGACGGTACCGGTGAAGGCAGAGGCACACCGCTAGGTCAGGGCTTTGCTCCAATTAAGGAAGTTCGCGAGTGGGCAATAGCTAACGGTAAGCGAATGGTAGTTGAAAGTGAAACCTTAAAACCAAGCGGTATCGAAGAAGTTAAAATTTGCTTCGATTACTTAAAAACAATAGAATAGTAGAGGTAGTAATAATGAAATTTCCAATTGCTTTACAGCTCTATTCAGTACGCACCTGCTTAGAAAGTGATTTTGAAGGCACCTTAAAAAAGGTTAAGGCTATGGGTTACGACGGTGTTGAATTTGCCGGTCTTTATGGCAAAAACGCGGCAGAAGTAAAGGCTTTATGTAAAGAAATAGGTCTAACACCTATTTCTGCGCATGTACCTTTTGTTGATATGATGTCAAACCCCGATATTTTAAAGACTTATGCCGAAATCGGCTGTGAATTTGTGGTTATTCCTTACTTAACTGAGGAATACCGTCCTTCAGGCGAAAAATTTGCAGAGGTTATAGAAGGCGCCAAAATGTTAGGAACTAAAGCTAATGAGTTGGGTATGAAATTAGCTTATCATAACCACGATTTTGAGTTTTTAAAGATTGACGGCGAATATGCTTTAGACATTCTTTACAAGGAAGTTCCTGCAGATAAGCTTCAAACCGAGCTTGATACTTGTTGGGTAAATGTTGGTGGAGAAAATCCTGCTAATTATATCCGCAAATATGCCGGAAGATGCGAAATTGTACATCTTAAGGACTTTGTAGGTCAAAAGAGCGAAAATATGTATGCTCTTATTGGTATAGAAGATGACGGTAAAAAGGCTGATAAAAACAGCTTTGCTTTCCGTAATGTAGGTGCAGGCGTACAGAATTTCCCCGAAATTTTGAAGGCTTGCGAAGAAAGCGGAACCCGTTGGGTAGTAGTAGAACAAGACGAACCTACCGAAGGTTTATCCCGTCTTGAATGTGCCGAAAGAAGTATCAACTATCTTAAAACTTTATAGTTTAAACAAAAAACGGAATCTCGAAAGAGATTCCGTTTTTGCATTTACAGATATTTAAGAAAACTAACAAAAGCCCACTGTTTTTATAAAGAGAAAATTTGACTGTAATCACCGCTTTGTGCTAAAGATATATAATCGGTACCAGAAACTATAAGATGGTCAACAAGCTTTACTTCAATTTGCTCCAAGGTGTATTTTAAGCTTTGAGTCATTTGAATATCAGCAAAGCTAGGCACAGCACTTTGCCCAATATGATTATGTGCAATAATTACGCTTGCAGGATTTCTTGTAAGCACTTTTTTGACAATCTTTTTAACCGAAAGCGATACACTCGCGGCATGTCCGTCGCTTATAATATCATTTTCTATTAGATTACCGTTTATATCAAAGCTAGTAACCATAAAAACTTCATTGTTATAACCCATAAAATGCTTTGCTATATAGTCGCCGTATTCATCTATACTTTTAAATCGGTAGTGCTTTTGATATTTTTCGGTATGTATTCTGCGAGTAAGTGGCAAAATCATTTTAATAAGAGTGACTGCGCGCTCGGTCATGCCTTTAACTTCGAACAGGCTGTTAGGGTCGGCTTCAAAAACGCCGTTTAATGAGCCAAATTTTGCTAAAAGCTCATGCGCAATACCATTTGTATCGCTTTGCGGTATGCCGTAAAACAGCAAGGCTTCTAACACCTTATGGGATGGTACGGAATCCGGAAAATCCTGTTCTAATAATTCGTGTCTAAGGCGCTTTCTGTGACCTTTATGCAAATTTTCAGACATACGCTACCATCCTTTCTTTTTTTAATTGTTCCAATATTTTCTGTCAAGACTGCGGAAAGATATTGCCGAAAAAATATGCTGTTTTTCTATAATATCACTACCGTCAAGGTCGGCAATAGTGCGCGCGACCTTTAAAATGCGGTCATAAGCGCGTGCGGACATTCCTAAGCGTTCAAACGAAAGCTCTAAGTATTTTTCAGCATCCTGGGTTAATTTGCAAAACTTTTTAAGAAGCGCGGGCGTTAAAGCGGCATTACAGGTAATACCTGTGCCCTTATATCGCTCTTGCTGAATTTTACGCGCTTTATTTACGCGTGCTTTAATTTGGGCAGAGGTTTCTTCGTTAGAATTAGAGCTTAAAGCTGCATAGTCAACAGGTGGAACTTCAACATGCAAATCAATTCTGTCAAGCATCGGGCCTGAAATTTTATTTAAATATTTATGTACTGCCTGTGGTGAACAACTACAGTTTTTTGTAGGGTGACCGAAAAATCCGCAAGGGCAGGGGTTCATTGCCGCTACAAGCATAATAGAGCTTGGATAGGTAAGTGTTCCCGCAACTCGCGAAATTGTAACCTTGCCGTCTTCAATAGGTTGGCGCAAAGCCTCCATAACATCGCGGCGGAATTCGGGTAGCTCGTCCAAAAACAGCACACCGTTATGCGCTAAAGAGATTTCACCCGGTTTTGGCACAGTGCCGCCGCCCGAAATACCCGCAACCGAAACAGTATGGTGTGGGGAGCGAAACGGCCTTACAGATACAAAGGGATTTTTATTATCTAGAATACCGGCAATAGAGTGAATTTTGGTGGTTTCAATTGACTCTTCAAAGGTCATATCAGGCAAAATACCGGGTAATCGCTTTGCAAGCATACTTTTACCTGCACCTGGCGGTCCCACCAAAACTATATTATGGTTGCCAGCCGCCGCAATTTCCAAAGCTTTTTTAGCCGCAACCTGACCTTTTACATCGCAAAAATCAGGCACACGAATATCGCTTACCGCGGCTGTGGGGGTGAGCGGTTGTTTTTCTATCATTTTTTCACCGTTAAGGTGATCTATTAGCTCTTTTATGTTTTCTACAGGGTAAACATTTATACCCTCTACAACTGCCGCTTCTATAGCATTGTCTTTGGGAACGAATATATTTTCAATGCCGTTTTCTTTGGCGGTAATGGTCATAGCTAAAACACCGTTTACACTGCGCAAAATACCGTCAAGCGCAACTTCGCCTATGGTTACGCTGTTCGATAAATCGGCTTTTAGCTGGTCGGAAGCTTTAAGAATTGCTAAAAGCACAGGCAAATCATAAACCGAGCCTTCTTTTTTGCGGTCAGCGGGGGCTAAATTTACGGTAATACGTGAAATAGGGAATTTAAAGCCGCAGTTTTTTATAGCGGCACGCACTCTGTCGCGAGATTCCTTTACAGTGGCATCGGGCAGACCTACAATATCAAAAGAAGGCAGTCCGTTAGAAATATCGGCTTCAACCTGTATCATATAGGTGTGAAAACCGAATACGCCTACGCTTTGGGTTCTTGAAAACATGAATTCACCTACTTTGTAAGGTTATTTTTTGGCTCTCCGCTTAGGAAAGCGGAAATATTATCGCAAACTAAATCTAAAAGTCGTTTTCTTGTGCTAAGTGGCGCCCAACAGGTATGGGGAGTAATTGTAATATTAGGTGCATCCTTTAAAATGTTGTCTTTTGCCATAGGTTCGGTTGTCAATACATCTATAGCTGCGCCCGAAAGCTTACCGCTTTTTAAGGCTTCATAGAGTGATAGCTCGTTTATTACACCACCGCGTGCAGTGTTTATGAAATAAGCGCCGTCTTTAAATTTTGCAAAGGCATCTTTATTGAACATTTCACGGCTTTGCTCATTCAAAGGACAATGCACCGATATTATGTCGCTGTTTTTTAGCACAAAATCAAAATCCTTAAAACGCGGATGCGGTTCGCGTACGGTATGGGTGTAAACTATTACCTTCATACCTAAAGCTATCGCGATTTTTTCTACCGCTTTTGCAATATCGCCATAGCCTATAAGACCTAAGGTTTTGCCGCAAACTTCATCGGTAGAGAATTTTAGCGGCGAAAAAACGGGGGAGGTCTGCCATCCGCCAGCCTTTACAAAGGCATCGTATTCATTTATTTTGGTATAAAAATTTAAAATATAGGCAATAACCTGTTGCGCAACTGCGTTTGTGGAATAGTTTGGCGCGTTACACACCACAATCCCTTTTTTCTTGGCGTATTCTATATCAATATTGTTATAGCCTGTTGCAAAGATGCCTATATATTTAAGCTTTGGTGCTATGTCCATAAGCTCTTTGCCGATATCTGTTTTATTACAAAGCAAAATATCGGTATCATTAAGCTCGCGCACAAGGTCTTCGTTTGTTATATTATCATATAGGGAAACCTTGCCGAAATCTGACAAGGCTTCTAAAGATAAATCGTTATTAGATTGTAGGGTAGCTGTATCAGTTACTAGTATCTTCATTTTTGCGAGTTACCTTTCGTTTAGTGCCGTCAGGCTCAACAATATAGGTGTTTTCAAGCTGACCTATAAGGCTTTGCTTAAAGGAATCAATATACTCCCGTCTGAGAATATACTGTTCCTTTTTTTCTTGCTCTGTAAGACCTTCGTTCTTTTGCTTACGCGCAAGCTCATTTATTCGTTTGATTTTTTCTTCTGTCATAAAATATCAAATCCTATATTTCGTTTCTGCCCTCTAAGGCGCGGGCTAAAGTAAATTCGTCTGCATATTCAAGGTCGCCGCCTACGGGAATACCGTAAGCCAAACGTGTTACCTTTATGCCCATAGGCTTTACAAGGCGTGAAATATAGCTGGCGGTAGCCTCGCCCTCAACGGTGGGGTTTGTAGCCATAATTATTTCCTTTACTTCATTTGAAGAAAGCCTTGCCATGAGCTCTTTTATTCTAAGATTATTAGGGCCAATGCCGTCCATTGGGGAAATAACACCGTGTAAAACATGGTAAAGGCCCGAAAATTCGCGTGTTCGCTCAAATGCCATAACATCCTTAGGCTCAGCTACAACGCATATTACCGAGCGGTCTCGCTTTTCGTCTAAGCAAATACCGCATTTTTCTGAGTCGGTAAAGGCTTGACACTCTTTGCAAAAATGAATTTTCCGTCTGGCATTTACTAAAGCTTCAGCAAACTGCTCGGCAATCTCCTTTGGCTGTTCTAAAATATTATAAGCCAAGCGGGAAGCGGTTTTTTTACCAATTCCGGGCAAGCGTTCAAACTGAGCAATAAGCTCATTTAAAGGCACAATATTGTAATTTGCCATAATTAGAACATTCCCGGAAGATTAAGTCCGCCTGTTATGGCTGACATTTCTTCTTCACTGGCCTTTATAGCGTTGCCTATAGCTTCGTTTACCGCAACGGTAACAAGGTCTTCAAGCATTTCGCTGTCATCGGGGTCTACTGCGTCGGGATTTATTTTAATGCCTGTAATAAAGTGCCTACCGTCAACAGTAACCTCTACTAAACCGCCACCCGAAGTAGCAGTGTATTCTCTTTGCTCTAAATCTGCTTGAAGATTTTGCATATCCTCTTGCATTTTTTGTGCCTGTTTCAGCATTTGGTTCATATTACCGCCGCCGTTATTGGGAAGTCTTACTTTCATAATATATTCTCCTTAGTTGATATCTAAATTTTTAAGCTTATCTGCCAAAGATAAAAGAGGGTCTTGGGCGATTGACTGTTTTTCTGCACTGTAGGGACCTAACTTATAGGTTTGTCCCAAAACATCAAAGGCTGCTTTTCTGATACTGTCTTTGTACATAGTGTTGGTTTTTATAAGGGTTCTAAACTGTGAGTTTTTAGCGTCAATTAAAAGATATTCACCCTTAATATAGGCAGTAGAATCGCCTAAAACACCGGCTATAAGTGGGCAGGTGTTTTTAAGTACACTTACAATTTCACCCCAATCGTCCACCTTGGTGAGTTCTTCGGTAAAGGGTGCCGCTTTCGGCTTTTCGGGTACGGGCTCGGGATAATCTGCATCCGGTTCAGGTGGAAGTGGAATTTCTTCATCAGTATCGGGGATGACGGCAGTTTCCTTTATAGGCTCACACTCTGCTTTTACCGTTACTGTTTTAGCACCGCTTTCTAAGGCGGAAATGCGCCTTTCGAGTGCTTCCAAATCTACCGATAATGAGGGGGTGCAAAGCTTGACTACAGCCATTTCCATTTCGCAACGGCGGTTACCGCTTTGCATTGCAGCAGTAGCCGACTGTAAACGACCGAGAGCAAACATAATGTCCTTAATATCGTAATCCGCTGCCTGCGTTTTCAAGGCTTTAAGACGGGTGTTAGAACAAATTATTGGAAGACGGTCGCCGTTCACGGTTTTAATAATCATAAGGTCGCGGTAGTGGGATATAAGCTCGGACAAAAGACGCAGCATATCCACCGACGAATTATGAAGTCTGTCAAGCATTAAAAGGGCATTTTCGGTGTCCTTACGCTTAATAAAATCAGTAAGCTCAATAAGATAATCATTACCTGCCATAGCGCAAACGCTTTCAACTGTGCCTTCGTCAATATTCTTTGCGGCAGAAGCACATAAATCAAGTATTGATAAAGCGTCACGCATACCGCCATCAGCTGCGGCGGCAATCAGTGTTGCGGCAGAATCGGTAAGGGTAAGCCCTTCTGCCTTGGCTATAAACTGTAGCCTTTCGCAAATTTTTTGGGTATCAATTCTTCTGAAATCAAATCTTTGGCAACGCGAAAGAATAGTGGCGGGCAATTTATGAACTTCGGTAGTAGCCAAAATAAAAATAACATGCTCGGGCGGTTCTTCCAAGGTTTTAAGCAAAGCGTTAAAGGCGCTAATAGAGAGCATATGTACCTCGTCTATAATATAAACGCGGTATTTTGAAACTGCGGGGGCAAAGTTTATACGCTCGCGTAAAATACGTATATCTTCAACGCTGTTGTTAGAAGCAGCATCAATTTCCACAATATCGGTATTTTCACCGCTTAGAGCGGATTTACAGCTTTCACAGTTAAGGCAAGGGTTACCGTCTTTAGATTCGGTACAGTTAACGGCATTAGCCAAAATTTTGGCGCAGGAAGTCTTACCTGTTCCGCGAGTGCCTGTAAAAAGGTAAGCGTGGACAGTAGTGCTAGAAGCTATTTCATTTTTTAAGGTTTCGGTTATGTGCTCCTGACCGTAAACCTCCGAAAAGGTTTTCGGACGGTATTTTCGGTATAAAGCCTGATAAGCCATATTTTCGCCTCTTTATTTTAAAAAATTTGCGTATCCGAATGCACGAATGAGCCGATTTACTGCGGCGCACAGAAAAATCTACTTAATGCTGCTCGGTTCCCCGCCTGACATGGTTCGTAGCATTCCGTCGCACAGGACCCGCCCATTCGCACATTCCGATACGCAATGCACTTAATACAATAATTATTTTATCACATTCATTAAAAATTTACAATAGGAAAAGATATAAAATGTTGAAAATTTTTCACATAATTGATATAATATAAATGAATGTAGATTTTACGGAGATTTTTATAATATGAAAACAGAGATTTGGGATGTCTTAGATGGCGAAGGAAACCCTACGGGTAAAACTGTCGCGCGCGGACGGTATTTTTTAAAACCGGGTGAATATCATCTGGTAGTGCATATATGGATAATATCAACTGGCGGTAGATTTTTGCTTCAAAGAAGAAGTGACAGAAAGAAGCTTATGCCGGGTGAATGGGCGGCCACAGGCGGCGCGGCAATTTCGGGCGAGAGCTCTTTTACAGCCGCCAATCGTGAGTTGTTTGAAGAATTAGGCATTGCTTCTAATGAGCAGACTTTGAAAAAGATTTTGCGCCTTAAAAGACGTAATTCGCTTTTGGATATTTGGCTTATTACAAGTGATGTTTCGGAGAGCGAGTTAACCTTACAGGAATCTGAGGTTGCAGAGGCGCGTTGGGTTACAAGGGATGAGCTTGACGATATGATAAAAAAAGGACATTTTCACAATTACGGAAAAGATTATTTCAAGTGCGTTTTAGAGGCAATTGAAGCCGATAGAGGAGTTACCGTATGAGTTTAAACGAACAAAACCAAAGCTGTGCCTTGTGCCATGCGTATTTATTCGCAGAAGACGATGTTGTATATTGTCCCGAATGTGGCGCACCGCACCACAGAGAATGCTACAATAAACTTAATAAGTGTGCTTTAGAAGAACTCCACGGCACTGAAAATCAGTACGATAAGCTTAAAAAAGCCGCTGAAGATAAGCAAGCAAACGAGGAATCCAAGCAATTCGAAACCGCCGAAACCGATTATGAAACTCCCTTTGGTATGCTTTCTCCTATTGATTTTTTAGGCGGTGTAAAGCCTGAGGATGAAATCGACAACGGTGTTACCGCAAATGAAGCGGCAAAATTTGTTGTATCCAATACAATGCGATATATTCCTAAGTTTAAAAAGCTTAATAAGTACAACAAGGCTTCTTGGAACTTTTTGGCATTTTTATTGCCGAGTGGATGGTTTTTTTCACGCAAAATGTATCTTAACGGTATAATTACAGGGGCAATCGAAATAATTGCAACATTGCTTACAGTTCCTTTTCAGCTTACTTGCTATAATTTGGGATTAAGCGGTATGATGTTCGAACCACAAACGCTTCAAAAAATGGCGGAAAATATGGATAAATTTCCGCCAATTATATTATATGTTGCTTTTATTGGAAGTATATTAAGTATTGTCATTAGCATAGTGGTGGGTATTTTAGGTGATTATCTTTATAAAAAGCATGCAGTAAACACTATAAGAGAAATTAAGGAAAAAAGTGAAAATAAGGAAACCGATTTTCGCAAAAAGGGCGGAGTTAATATTTTCATGTTCCTTATAGGTGTAATGGCAGTGCAGTATATTCCAGCAATTATTGTGTCACTTATAGGGTAATATTAAAACTTTTAAGAGGAGAGTTTTTTATGAAAATCAAAAAGGCGATTATTCCTGCGGCAGGGCTTGGGACAAGGGTATTACCGGCATCAAAGGCAATGCCTAAGGAGATGCTACCAATAGTGGATAAACCGGCAATTCAGTATATAGTTGAAGAAGCGGTTAAGGCTGGAATTACCGATATTTTAATCATAACAAACCGTGGCAAAGGCATTATTGAAGACCATTTTGACCATTCTATTGAGCTTGAAAATATGCTTTTAAAGCGTGAAAGGTATGACACTTTAAAAGAGCTTGATGATTTAGCAAATATGGCGAACATCTATTTTATTCGTCAAAAGGAAACAAGGGGGCTTGGAGATGCGGTACTCAGAGCCCGCGAGTTTGTGGGTGACGAGCCTTTTGCGGTGCTTTACGGTGACGATGTTATTATAGGTGAAGTTCCTGCAATTAGCGAGTTGATTGATGCTTATGAAGCATTTGGCAAGAGTGTTGTAGGTATAAAAGAAGTTCCCGAACATTTAGTAGTAAAATATTGTTCCTTAGCGGTAGAAAAGAATGGCGATAAAACCTACAATGTTACCGATATGATTGAAAAGCCTAAGCTAGAAGAAAAGCTTTCTAACTTCTCAATTTTAGGCAGATGTGTTTTAGAACCCGAAATTTTTGATATCCTAGAGCGTACACCCTTGGGCGCAGGTAATGAGCTTCAGCTTACAGATGCAATGCGCGAGGTTGCTAAAACTAAGGGTATGACAGGTGTTGATTTCAGTGGCACCCGTTACGATATGGGTAATAAGTTCGGTATTATAAAGGCTAATATTGAAGTTGCGCTTAACCACCCAGAAACCAAGGAAGAATTACGGGAATATATAAAAGAATTAGCAAAAGAATTATAAATAAAAAGCAGATTTTCTAAACAATAGAAAATCTGCTTTTACTTTTTGAGATTGTCTTGACGAAGAAATTCGAACCTTCGCCGGTTTAATTGCTATATTAAAATTTACGTGTATTACTTAATAAAAAATACTATATTTTGGGCGCAATAAGTCCTTTATTTTCAAGAGCGTTTTCAATTGAATCTAAAATTTCCTCTGAGTCAGCACGTACTGTATGATAATGGTATCCGCCTGTAATATTCATTAGCTCAGAGGATTTTCCGCTTCGCACTCCCTCGATGAATTGTTTAACATTAAGGCGGGAAAAGATATTTAAGGGTGCTACCATCTTACCGTATACCTTATGACATACAAAAACATCTACAACAGTGCCGCCGAGGTCAACAATAGTATTCAGTTCATCCTCGGTCTGTTCTGTTGTGTGGTGTAGTTTGAATACACGTACTTTAAAAGGTGATTTTTGAATAATATATCCGTTGTGCGTAGAAATAATATCATAGCCCGAACCCTTTAGAGTGGCAATGTCCTGTACAATAATTTGTCGGGACACACCAAATTCCTTTGCAAGTTCACTTCCTGAAATAGCTTCATTTGCAGACAAAAGCCGATTGGCAATGGCTTTTCTTCTGTCAATCGCCTTCATATCTTCACCCCTTTTATACAGCGTGTAAATTTTTAAGAGAAAGATCCAATATTGGAGAAGAGTGTGTAAGTGCGCCACTTGAAATATAGTCTACACCAATATCTACAAGTTTTGCAACATTTTCTTTTGTAACATTACCGCTACACTCAGTTTCTGCCTTACCTGCACACAGTTTTACAGCTTCCTTCATATCTTCAACGCTCATATTATCAAGCATTATAATATCTGCGCCTGCTTCAAGAGCTTCCTTAAGCATTTGGAGGTTTTCAACCTCAATTTCAATCTTACGAACAAAAGGAGCGTACTCTTTTGCCATTCTAACAGCTTCTTTTACACCGCCTGCCGCACCGATATGGTTGTCTTTTAGCAGAATACCGTCACTTAGGTTATAGCGGTGATTGTATCCACCGCCGACTTTGACGGCATATTTTTCAAAAATACGCATACAAGGTGTGGTTTTGCGTGTGTCAAGAAGTTTTGTATTACTGCCTTTAAGCATATCGGCAATAGTGCGAGTATAGGTTGCAATGCCGCTCATTCGTTGTAGAAAGTTAAGTGCTGTTCTCTCGCCCGAAAGCAAAATCCGTATATCACCACGAATACATCCCAATTTTTGTCCGTTTTTAACGGTATCTCCATCAGCGCAGGTAAATATCACTTCCGTTTTTTCGTCAAGCAATTGGAATACACGCTTAAATACATCAAGACCTGCAATGACCCCATCTTCCTTGCAAATAAGTTCCACTTCGCCAAGCTGATAATTTGGCATTACGGAATTAGTCGAGATATCCTCACTGGTGATATCCTCTTTAAGTGCCGCCAAAATCAAATCGTTTGCATTTAGTTTCATTGTAATATTATTCATGGCTGTTTTTCTCCTTTTCAATTGCCTTCAATACTGATTCTTTGTATTTTTCCTGATATCCGTCATACTGCGATACATCGACAGTAATGTCGGTAAACGATTTTAAGGTTTCATAATTTTCTATAATATGCTTTGCGGCTCTTTTGGCAAACACAAGACTTTCAAGCAGTGAATTACTTGCAAGCCGATTTCTTCCGTGAACACCGTTACAAGCCGTTTCACCAACAGCATATAACCTATTCATAGAGGTTTTGCTATATTGGTCAACATCAATACCGCCCATAAAGTAATGCTGTGACGGTACAACAGGGATAGGCTCTTTTGTTATATCATAACCCTCGCCAAGACAGTGCTTATAAATATTGGGGAAATGATTTTTGATTTTTTGGGCAGGAATAGGTGCTAAAGACAGCCAAACATATTCGCTGTTTTCATTTTTCATTTGTTGGAAGATAGCATTTGCTACAACATCGCGCGGTAGCAGTTCGTTTACAAATCTTTCGCCTTTAGAATTAAGCAAAATTGCGCCCTCGCCACGCACCGATTCGGAAATAAGAAACTCTCGTCCGTCTTTTTTAGTATAAAGCGTTGTTGGGTGAATCTGTATATAGTCTATATGTTGCAGTTTGATATCATACTTTAGGGCTAATGCCAAGGCATCACCTGTTAGGTGTCGGTAGTTTGTGGAATGCTTGAAGAGTCCGCCTATGCCGCCTGTTGCAAGTACAGTATAATCTGCGTGGATGCTTGTATATTTTCCGTGAATATCGTGTCCGATGATACCTGTGCATATATTATTTTTGCATATAAGGTCCACCATTGTAAAGTTTTCAATAAGCGTTATGTTAGGTTGGTTTTTTGCAGTTTCAAGCAAATGTGAGGTAATTTCCTTTCCTGTTTCGTCTTCGTGAAATAGAATACGCGGTTTAGAATGAGCACCCTCACGGGTATAGGTAAAGGCTTCTCCGTTTTTTTCAAAGCGAACACCAAAGGCCACTAAATCACTGATGACTTCCTGAGAAGAACGAATCATAATTTCTACAGAATCGGGGTTGTTTTCATAATGACCTGCTTTCATCGTATCTTCATAGAAAGATTTATAATCTTTTTCGTCACGAAGAACGCAAATACCTCCTTGAGCAAGAAACGAATCACTCTTGGGCGCTTTATTTTTGGTAACAACGGTGATTTTTTTGTCTTTCGGTAAATTAAGCGCACAGTAAAGTCCCGCAACACCGCAACCAACAATTAATATGTCTGTAATCATTAGCAGCCTAGCTCCAACATTCTGTTAAGAGGAATTATTGCTTTCTGGCAAATATCCTCAGATATAGTTACTTCTTTATCTTCTCTTTTAAGTACTGATAAGACAGATTCAAGAGTATTCAGTTTCATATCCTTACAGCAAGGAAGCGGTTCGGGATAATAAAAATGCTTGTGGGGATTGTCTGTAATTAGTTTATAGTCTACACCGCATTCGGTGCAAATTATGTATTCTAAAGCCTTATCTTTTTTGGCAAATGCAATGATATCTGCGGTGCTACCGATATAATCCGATAATTCAAGCACAGCAGGGTTACATTCGGGGTGTGAAAGCACCTTTGCTTTCGGATACCTTTCTTTCAAAGATATAAGCTGATTTGCTGTGATTTTTGCATGGATAGGACAACATCCGTCATTTAGAATAATGTTTTTCTCGCGCACCTGCTTGGCAACAAATCTGCCAAGATTGCGGTCAGGAATAAAGAATATATTCTTGTTTGGAAGTGCTTTTACAATTTTCACAGCATTAGAAGAGGTGACACAAACATCACTTATGCCTTTAAGCTCTGCCGTTGAATTGATGTAACACACAACCGCAAGGTCATCATATTTTGCCTTCATTTCGTCAATAATGCCGTTTTTTACCATATGTGCCATAGCACAATCGGCTGTTAAGTCGGGCATAAGAACCTTTTTGTCTTGATTTAATATTTTTGCACTTTCTCCCATAAACTTAACACCGCAAAAAACAATAATATCTGCATCACTTTGCTTTGCAATCTTGGCTAGATAAAAAGAATCTCCTACAAAATCCGCAATTTCCTGCAACGTGGCAGGAGCATAATAATGGGCAAGTATTACCGCATTTTTTTCTTTTTTTAATTGTTCGATTTGATTTTTCATATACGCCTTTCCTTTGTCACTCGAACTGAATTACTAAACGCATAGATTATACCACTAAACTTTACATCTGTCAACTTATCTGTAAAGTTTTGAAAAGTTGCAGTATTTATACCCTGAAGAAATAGAACATAATTATGCCTTAAACAACCGACTTTTAGTTTGTTGAGATATAGGCTAAAAAGTGCAGCTTTTTGATTCTTTGTGTTTTGTTTTGAAATTAATTCACATCCTAAAATAAAAAATTAACTTTGGATAGTCGCTTAATAAAGGGTTAAAAGGTAAAACACCATTGGAGTCCAAACCGTAGGGGTTCAGATTTCAACGGTGTTTTATTTAATAACCGAATTTTATGATATAATTTTATACGTAAAATTTGGTGTTTCATTATGAACATCGTTAAAAACTTCTAACATAGGAGTACAATAATCTTGTAGCTTAGGTTCCAAGGAATAAAAATTATGTAGTTCTACTGTTATTTCATCATCAAAGAGATAACGCAAGCAATCCCAAAGAGCGTCCCAATTTTCGCCGTAATATTCAGGCAAACCAAACTTTTCTTTAAGCATTAGGTGAATTTCGCCTAAATTATTACCGCATTTTGCGAAATTTAGTATGATAGGGCTTTCAGTTATTTGCTTAAACGAATTATACCAATCCTGCTTTTTCATAAATTGTTCAATTAATTGACCGTTTAAATTAATGGTATAATGATTGTTTTCAAAGTCAATAAGCTCAATTTTGTCGTTTGAGATTTTAAATGAATCATTTCCTTGTGGAGATGCAAATATGTCTGCGCCGCCAAACCGCCAAACCGTAGTAAGCTTATAATCTAATTTTACAATTTCCATTTCGCCGTGAATAATATATCCATCTTCAACCTTGTATAGACCCATAGTACCTGCTAAATCGTTGAACTGCTTGTAGCGCGCTTCACCGCTAATAAGATTTATTTCATATACGGTATTGAATTTAGCTATAAGCAATTTTTCATTATTTAAAACTGTGCAACATTTATAATCACCGCAAAAATCACAATATAGCGCTATTTGTGTTTCCTTAACGGCAGTTATTATTTTTATGGCTAAAACGGAATGTAATTCTTCGTCCTTGTAGCGCTCAAAATCATATATATAATCGAAATTTTCGTCATTGGTATCAATGTTGATTTTTTTGATTTCCACATTGAATTTATCATTTTTTAAAACCATTTGTTGCACCGCCTTTTAAAATATTATAGCAGAAATTTTGGGTTGAATCAATTATTCATTGAGTAGAATGCGTAAATTCGAAGTCTTTTAATTTTTTTAACCTGCGTGTTCGAACCCCTTCGGTAAACAGAAGATAATTTAAAAGAGAACCAATCCTTACGGAATGATTCTCTTTTAAATTGGCCCGCCCGAAGGGATTCGAACCCCCGTTCTTCAGAATCGGAATCTGCTGCGTTATCCAGCTGCGCCACGGGCGGAAATATAAAGTAATAGTTAATAAGTAATAGTGAATAGGTAAGGTGTTTTTGCGGTGCAAAAACCTTATATATCGTTTCGCTGTACGAAACTCCTTACTTATTCACTATTCACTCTTACTTTTTACTTCAAATATCCCTGTGGGTTGTTTTTCTGCCAGTTCCAAGTATCGCGGCACATTTCGTCTATACCAAACTTTGCTTCCCAACCGAGCACTTCGCGTGCCTTATCGGCATTGGCGTAAACTTCGTCAGGGTCGCCGGGGCGGCGTGGGTCAATAACATAAGGTACATCAATACCGCTTGCTTTCACAAAAGCTTCGCGAAGCTGTAAAACGCTTGTGCCGTTACCTGTGCCTAAGTTAAATGCTTCACAGCCCTTATGTTCTAGCGCCCAATCCACTGCTTTAACATGGCCGTTTGCAAGGTCTACTACATGGATATAGTCGCGAACACCTGTGCCGTCAACCGTTTTATAATCATTACCGAAAACATGAAGCTTTTCAAGCTTACCAACCGCCACTTGTGCAATATAAGGCATTAAATTGTTCGGGATACCCTTGGGGTCTTCGCCGATTGTTCCGCTTTCGTGAGCACCGATAGGGTTGAAGTAACGAAGAAGCGCTATACACCAATCCTTATCTGCAACATAAAGGTCACGAAGCATTTCTTCAATAAAGTATTTTGTTCTGCCGTAAGGGTTGATTGCACCCAAAGGCATACCCTCTACCAAAGGCATTTCGGTAGCAACACCGTAAACTGTAGCAGAAGAAGAGAAAACTATCTTCTTAACACCAAATTCATTCATAACCTCAAGTAAAACAAGGGTGCTTATAAGGTTGTTGTCATAATACATAATAGGCTCTTTTACCGATTCGCCAACTGCTTTAAGTCCTGCGAAATGGATAACCGCTTCAATATTATTTTCACTGAATATTTTGCGTAAAACCTCTTTGTTTCTTACGTCTTCTTGGTAAAATTTAATTTCTTTACCTGTGATTTTTTCTACTCTTTTTAAGGCTTCGCTGCTGGAGTTATCAAGGTTATCAATAACAATAACGTCATATCCTGCATTTTGCATTTCAATACAGGTGTGACTGCCTATATAGCCTGCACCGCCGGTAACTAAAATAGCCATAATATTCTCCTTAAAATAAAAATTTTTCCTTACCTTTTATTTTATAATATATGCAATATTTTGTCAAGGAATAAACACATATAAAAAAACAGCCCGACAAAGTCGAGCTGTTTAAAATTTTTAATAAAGATTAAAGTTTCTTCATCTTCATTTTGCGAGCGCAAAATGTCAATACAAGTAATACGATGTAGAGGCAACCGATAGTGATAAAGATTGCATTCCAACCGAATTTTTGTTGAACAAAGCCGAATACAGAAGCCTGAATAGCAGCACCCATATATACAGCCCAGTCAAGAACACCAACAACGGTAGATGAAAGTGCACGGCCACCCATATCGCCTGCGATAGCCCAGATAACACCTGTTACCATTGAGAATACGCCAACTACGAACAACATAATTGTTGCAGGAGCCTGTGTTTTGAAGAAGGGGAAGCATACAAGACCTGCGCAAGCAACAATTGCAGCTAAGATAAGCATTGGTTCACGTTTGCCCTTGAAAATCTTATCGGTGATGAAGGGGAATACGAACATAGCGCATGCCTGACCGATAGGAAGAAGAATTGAAGAGAAGATACCGTCTTTAACTGAAAGGTTCATCTCATCCATAAAGTAGGTGGGAACCCAGGTAAGAAGACCGTAACGACCAAT